>JAISJR010000086.1 GCA_031261425.1 Planctomycetota bacterium | reverse complement strand
AGAGCGGTTCGCCAAAACGCGGCGAACCGTCCAATTGCGGTTGGCGCTTCGCGCCGTCTTTACCCAGGGTGGCGCGGCTGATAGAGCGTCGCCGCTTACCCTGGGCTAATATATTTCGCCCTTGCAGGGCGGCTGTCGGAATAATTATCAAAATTGCGCGGAGCGAATTTACAAATTCAAACTCCACGATTTTTAATTTTTAATTTGTAATTTTTAATTCTTACTTGCGTTCTCACTCCCCGCTCCGTCCGGCAATCGCGGCGGCGATTTGGCGCAAGTTGCCGAAGTAGTCGCCGGACAGCGGATTGACGCGCGCCACCGTGCCGTTCAGCAGTTGCGGCAGTTGCGCCCCGACTTCGCCAATCGAATTGGTCAACAGCACCGCGCGGATTTTTTTCTCAATCGCCGCCCGCGCCAAATCCGGCGCCGAAGTTACGTCGGCGCTAAACTGCGTCAAACCGAAGTCCTCGCAAAAATAGCCCAGCACCGGTTGATAAACCAAGACCTCGCTACTCAACCGGTCAAGCAACACCCGCTGAATATCGCCTTCCAAACTGTTCAGGTCGCGCGTCAGGCGCGTGTAATTCAGCGTGTAGTCGTCGATGTGGTCGGGGTCGGCTTCGCGCAACGCCTGATAAACCACCGTCAACATCCGCACCATCCGCGACGGCGAGAGCCAAATGTAGTAATCCGGTCCGCCGAATTTGCCCGTTTCCGGCAACAAACTTTCGACGTGCCGCGCCAGCGGCGTCAATTTGACGCCTTTGAGCATACTATAAACCTTGCACCCGTCGGGCGCGGCGAGTTTCTTTTCAAACGGCGCGCCGAAGCGGAAATACAGTTGCGCCGCCGCAAGCGTCCCCGCCGGCTGAAAATTCGCGTCGGTGAAATCGTCGTTCGCGCTCATTAGCGAAATAACCTCGGCGTGTTCGCCCGCCAATCGTTGCACCAAGTCCTTCTGCGGCGGAATGCTGACGACGATTTTCAAATTCGGCGTTTCCGTGAAACGCGACGCCGAAACCGCGACCGGCGCCGCCGTTTCCGGCGGCACCGAGGCGCAACCGGCGAACAACGCCGCGAGAAACACGGTCAAACACCGCGCGACCGCGCGAAATTTTTCATTAGCCAAGCGCATTCTTTTCGTCTCCTAATTAAGAGCGTCATTATTAAACGGATACTAACTTGCGACCACGCGGCGCGATGTCCGCGTCCACGGCGCCGGTAATCTCCGCGTATTTACCGGTGCGGGCAAAAAGTTCGAGGTCATACGCCGTTTGTAAATTGAGCCAGAATTGCGCCGAATTGCCGAAATAAGCGGCAAACCGAATCGCCGTCGCGGTCGAAATGGGACGTTTGCCGTTAATAATCAGCGACAGATAACTGGGCTTCATTCCCACCGCGACCGCCAAGCGCTGACCGGTAAGGCGGCGCGGCTCCATAAATTCCATCAACAAAACCTGCCCCGGCGAAATTAAATCCAATGGTTCAAACGGCGCGTCGGCGTGCATTTTAATCTCCCGTCATCGTCTATCTAATGATAGTCCACGATTTCGACTTCATAGGCGTCGTTTTCGCGCCAAATAAAACAAACGCGCCATTGCCGATTAATGCGGATACTCCACTGTCCCCGGCGCCCGCCCTGTAACTGTTCCAAATGATTGGCGTAAGGAACTTTCAAGTCCTGCAAATCGGTTGCCGCCGATAAAACCTGCAATTTCATTTTCGCCCGCGCCGCAATTTCCGGCGGCAAATTCGGCGGACGATAACCGTTGAAAACTGCGGCGGTCGGTTTGTCGCGAAAACTTTTTATCATCGGTCAATCCGCGCCCGTTAGACCTTTCCGACCACCAGCGCCGCGTTCACGCCGAGCATCCCGAACGAATTGTTCAGAATGTAAGAAACGGCTTGCCCTTCGCAAGGGCGACCGACGACTAACCGCTCGCCAATCGCGCACGCCGGGTCGAGGTTATCGACGTTAATCGTCGGATGCACCGCGCCGTCGGCGAACGACGGCAAATTGCCGGCGAGTTCCAGCGCCCCCGCCGCGCCCATCGCGTGTCCCCAAAAACTTTTGGCGTTGTTGACCCACGCCGCCGGACGCTCGCCGAACACTTTTTTAATCGCCTGAATTTCGCGAATATCGCCCTCTTTCGTGCCGGTCGCGTGCGTGCTGACGACGCCGATTTGGTCGGGATTAAGTCCGGCGCGGCGCAAGGCGAGCGCCATACATTCGGCTTGCCGGTCGGGATTGGGCAGGACGAAATCGGTCGCGTCGGTGTTCATCGCCCAGCCGCAGACCTCGAACAGAATTTTCGCGCCGCGCTTTCGCGCATCGTCGTAGCGCTCCAACACAAACAACGCGCCGCCCTCGGCGATGACGATGCCGTTGCGGTCGCGGTCAAACGGGCGGCTGGCGCGATTCGGGTCGGCGTGATGCGCCAGCGCGTTTTGACTTTGGAAACCGGCGTAGATGCCGAAAGTGTGGATGCTCTCGGACACGCCGCCGCCGAGCGCGACGTCGCATTCGCCCAACATCAATTGTTGCGCCGCGTGAATAACGCCGTAATTCCCCGCCGCGCACGCCGCGCCGAGACAACAATGGGCGCCGGTGAGCCCCAAATTGAGGCAGACCTCGCCGGCGGGATTGTTGGCGACGGTGCGCGGATTGTGGTGATGCGTCCAGAGTTTCACGTCGTAGTCGTGTTCTTTGATGGCGGCGATTTCGTTTTCGGTTTCGACGTTGCCGTGTTCGGTGATGCCGACATACACGCCGACGCGCGACGGGTCGGCGAGTTCAACGCCGGCGGCGGCGAGCGCGTCACCGGCGCAAAAAACGGCAATCGAACCGGCGCGGGTGCCGCGCCGCGCGTTCTTTTTCGATTGATGTTTCGTCGCGTCAAAGTCGCAGATGCCCGCCAAAACTTTGCCGACGTAGCGGAGTTCGTGCTCGCGGACGTTGGGGCGACCGGCGAGCAAATTCTCGCGCATAGTTTTAAGGTCGTTGCCGAGCGGCGAAGTCAGCCCGACGCCGGTGGCGACGATGCGAGGAAAATTGGGCATTAGTTTTGCATCCTTTCCGTTATCAAGTTGTCCGAGTGGTTCGCGGGACAGTGGTTAGAACAATTACAAACTCGAGTTCCGCGATTTTGATAATTATTCCGACAGTCGCCCTGCAAGGGCGAAATATATTAGCCCAGGGTAAGCGGCGACGCTCTATCAGCCGCGCCACCCTGGGTAAAGACGGCGCAAAGCGCCAACCGAAATTGGACGGTTCGCCGCGTTTTGGCGAACCGCT
>JAISJR010000052.1 GCA_031261425.1 Planctomycetota bacterium | reverse complement strand
GGTGGCGGTGGTGATGATAGCCACGGCGTTGCTCGGCACGGCGCGGCGGCACACCGACACGGCGCGCGCCGTCAAGCACGCGGACATTTTGCAATTGGCGTTGTTTTCGGCGAAAGCGGCGAACTCGTATGAGATATCGCATCCGGCGGCGGATTCGCCGTTGAAGCGGGCATATAACACCATCACCGGCACGTCGTTTATTTACGATGTTGATGTGGCGGCGGCGGACGGTTCGCCGAAGAATATCAAGGCGACCGAGTTTGCGGCGATAATTAACCCGTCCGACCCGTATGAATTTTATCGCCACGGCAAGACGGCGCAGGAATTCAATCGCGCGTTGCAATTTACGGGGGGGGGGGGGAGCGCTTTATGCGGTAAAGACGCGGTCGTTTGTGGTGCCGTTGGACGCGGCGTTTTTGTTGGATTATGTGCATAAGACGGACGAAAAATATCCTTTCCCCGGACTATTTGACGGCGAGGCGGCGTTAGTGAAAAACATCGTGCCGCTTTACACGGATGTTTTTGTTTGGGGCAATACGGGTTCGACGGGCGCCGCTACGGGAACGATAGAGGTTCCGGTCATCAAATACCCGCCGCCTTACAAAGAAGACGACAAGTATATGGTTACGGTTAATTATCAATACACCGAAACCAAAGCCGGTGCCAGCGATTTCAGCAAAGCCAAAGTGTTATGGGGAAGCGCCGACAGTTCGCCGCAATTCACCGTCCAGTGGAATAACAGCACCGCCAACCCGGATACGCCGGTTGAGATTGATGTTAGTAATACTTATGGTGTGCATCCCTTGAAAACAGCACTTGGCGCGCCATTTACCACGGCGGGTTTCACGCAAAACATCACGCTGGTTCATTACAACAAATCCCCGCTTGCCGCCGGTGAATACTGGAATGAAGCCGCTTATGAGGAGACGTTACGTTTATTGCGCAACGCGGTGCGCGACACGATTAGAACCAATCCCACCAAGACGCCCATACACCTTTATAGCAACGAAGTGCGTTTCTTTCTCGCCGGCGGAACCAACGCCTACGTAACCGCCCCGCCGGAAGGCGGCACCTTTGCCGACAGTAAAAATCACCATTATCCCGATTACGTCCGCTACACGACGGGAGAAGAATGTTATCTATACTCTGACGCTACCGACATTTATTACGCGGAAAACACGGCTGCTTTTGAAACCGATTTGAAGCGCGACGGGATTCCGTTCCTGAAATATGGTTCTTATTACACTTACGCGGGGAAGAGTGGCAGTTTTCATTTGGATTATGATCCGAGCGAAAAAACCTACCGTTTTCATGTCGGCGGTAATAATACGTTTGACTCCGGCGATGATGCGACCGCCGACATTGGTTATTATATAAAATTCAATGAATCGCAGAATCGATACGATTGGATGAAAGCAGATAACACGTTTTATTCCGCCAATGCCAGCGGTATCGACAATTTTCCCTCCGCAAATCTCAAAAGAGAAGGAGGAACACAAATATATTTCGGCTTCAGTGGAAAACGGTTAAAAGAAGATTATACCAAAAGGACAAGCGGTATTGTTACATCAGGACCGTATTATGGCGATTGGGATGTCAGTAAAACCCGCCCGTCCGATTTGCGCCTTTTCTTCGGCTCCTCCCCCACCTACAACGTCGTTTCCGGTGAGGTGAAAAAATCCGCCGGCGGCGCGGCGGCGGTTTTCGGTCCGATTGCCCAAAAACCGGTGGACATCAACGGCGACCCCGCCAAAAACGCCATCATCAGCGGGCTGTTGAGCGGCGCCTCGCCCGACCAGTTCACGATGCTTGATTATTATCTCGGCGAGTCCGGCTACCTGCAAAACGGCGCCTCGCTGTTTTACAATCCGGCGAACGCCCTCGGCTCGATTTTTACAAAAACGGGAACCGGCGCGGAAACGCGCGTTACCGGTTTGCTCGGTCGCGACAGCGGCGCCCACGCCGTCCGCGTCGCGCCGTTGTATGTCGCCGCCACGCTGACCGGCGTTATTGATTGGAATACGCCCTTTTCTTACTGGTATGACAATGGCGGCGAAACGCTTTTGACGGGGGCGACTAATCCGTTATCGTTTGAAAATAAAACGACGGGGGTTCTGCTCAACGCTGTCGCGTCAAACACCTCCGCCTCATTTCCGCCGGTGCTTACCGGCGCGAAAGCGGTTTTGGGACCGGTAACGCTCACGGTAGCGCAAAGCGGCGCGACGATACCGGGCGAAACGGTTTATCCCGCCCCGATAACCGAATATGAGACGGTAACGCTCGACGGCGGCAGTAACGAATCGCAACTCGACGATTTTCTGCGGATAGGCGATTTGTCGATAAACAATTTTGCGGACGCGGTTGATTACATCGTAATGAACGGTATCGCCGGCGCCAGCATTGAGAACAACATCGTCAACAAAATAAAGGATGTGAAAGATTTCAACCAAATCGCCGCCCCGCCCGCCATCATCGCCGGCGGCAAGGGTAGCCCGCAAGCAGCCATTCAAGACGCCGCCAAAGACGCCAATAATCTCGGCGGTAAAAATTTGTTACCGGTAGCCAGTAGCCAGGCGACTTATGCATATATCACGGAGAATGAGAAGAATAAATATCCTTTCGCGCCTTACGCGCCGATGGCGGATTTAATTCATTTGACCAAACAGGCGACCGTGCCGGCGACGCTCCATAAAATCGACGCGGCGCGGATTTTGGCGAATCCGTCCATGACGGAAAACCTCGCGGAGTTCAAGCGAGATTCGTTAATCGCCGGAATGAGCGCCAACGATAATCTTGCGTCCCGCTATCCCAGCACCCTCCCGCCGGCGCTCGTCGCCCGCCACGATTTCAATTCGTTCAACGAACTCGGCATTAACGCGCAAGCGTTGTTCGGTTTGTTCAAAGACCTTGAAGTCGTCGATGAAAACGGCGACGCCTATGTTACCTCCGGCAAAGTGCTGGCGTCGTCGCTGGGTTTCAACACCAAATTATTCGCCGATAAAAAGTTGTTCACGGACAACGACCGCCAAAAACCGTTGCAATACATTTCGCTGAACGCGGCGACGCCGAAATGGTTAATCGCGGCGGCGGTCGGTTGGCAGTTGTTTAATTCGCCCATCGCGCAAAAGCGCCGCGACAACTCGTCCCTCGTCCTCGAAGACGCGCTTCTCGCCGCCGCCGAGGGCGGCGCGATTTATCACGTTGACTACGCGACCGTTACCGGCGGCGCTTACGTTTTCGACCAGCGGTTGCTGTATCGTCGCGATATTGCCAATAATCCCCAACCAATGAAACCCGAATTGATTATCACGCCCTACGGCTACACCGCGCCGGCGGGGACGACGATTGCCAATGATGAAATTTCCAAGGCGGGTTACGGCAATTATTACGGTTTTCCCTTGCGGTATGGCGGCACGATAAAATGCCCGTCCGGCGATAACGTCAACGCGGTGGAATGGACCGGCTGGGACGCGACCGTGAATTTGGATTTACTCGCGTTCGCGCCGCACACCACCAACAGTTACGTGGCGAACGGCGCCAGTCCGTTTAAGAAAAGGGTCATCGCGGTCAACGCGGACGACGCGGACGACGCGGACTTTGAATTCACGGACTTTATTGATGTCCGCACCGGCACATTTGCCGGCACCGGCACTTACGTCCGTCCGGTGTTGCCCGCCGCCGGCGGCAGTTACGCGAATACCGAGCGCGGCATTGAAAGTAGCGATGGAAAATACAACGGACGGTTGGCGGATTACGGCAATTCGTTGCGCGTCCACGGCGAACTCGCGCGGATTGTGGAAGTTATCGACATCCTTAAAGACGGCGAATTGCACGACGGCTCCGATGCCGACGTCGCCAGAATCGACGCCGACAACGGCATAAAGCAACTCGCCCCTTACGGCGGCGTTAAAGGCGACACCATCGGCAATATCGTCCGGGCGATTTACACCGATTATCAAGTCGGCTATGAAATCGGCGCGGCGGTCAGCCGGACGGTGTTGGCGAGAAATCCGCACGAAGGCACGGTGATTTGGGCGCGGAAACCCAGCGACGCCAACGATTATGCCCCGATTTATTGGACGACCGGCTCGCCGGTTTGGAACACGTGGAAAAACACGCCGCCGCACGTAACCACCGGCTCGAAGCCGACGGAAACGCCCGCTTCGGCGCCGCAATCGTCGGGCGAACACGCGCCGTCGTTCACAATGCTGACCAGCGGCGGCGGCTTCACCGCCGACCGTTACGTTGAAACGTTTATGGAATCCGGCTTATCATATAGAACCAACGGGCAGAGCGGCAATAAACGTTACGCCGACGGCGGAACCTACACCAGCGGCGACTGGCGCGATTTCGTCGTGGATAACGTCGCTCTCGACTGGGACGGCTCGCCGATGAATTTAATTAGCGGCGCGAATTTCGGTTTTTACAACCTGATTTCCTACGACAGAGAAAGCAAATTCCAAGACAGTTATTTTCAGAAGAACGTCCGCCCTTACGCGAACGCGAATCCTTACGTGCTTTTGCGCGGCAATTCGGATGCGACCGGTTCCAACGTGCAGGGATATGACGATAAGTCGGCAGGCGGAAACACTCCGGGGGCGACAGGATTCGCCGAGCCGGTTTGGTATAGCACCGGCGACGCGATGGCGCCGGAACCGCCGTCGGGGTGGAGCGGTAGCGGGTTGCAGTTTGGCGACAATTACCGGAGCGGACCGGTCATCTATTGCGACGGAGCGGGCTTTAACGCCGGAACTTACGGTAGCGGGCAGGTGCGCACGTTGACCGCGCCGCCGTATCAAACCGGCACCGGACGCTGGGACGACCGCGGTCTTAACAAGTCAACGGGACACGACGCGCCGGGCTATACCGCCGTCAACGAATACGGTAGCGCTTCTTACAGCGCCGACGACAAAAAAGACCCGTCGAAAAACGGCACGCTGTATCGCAACGACGCCAATCCGAAAAAAATATCGGCGTGGCGGTGGAACTGGGGACGTTGGACGCAGATTCCCGACGGCGCTTCCAAAGGCGCGGACGTCAGCGCGACAACGATAATGTATCGGCATACTTTGCCCGACAGTTCGACGGCGGTCAACGCTTTCAAATACCGCTATCCCGACGGGAGTTACGGCAACACGACGAAATATCTATTCGCCGGCGGAATTTACGGCGACGCCAAATACTCATACGACGACGACACGTTTTCGGACAACGCGGGATTGTATAAATACAGTTTGAACGGCGTTACTTACTACGGCAATACGGCGCCGACGGTGTGGACGATGTATGGAATGCAAACTGCCACGCGAATTGCCGCCGTGAATGGAACCGGAACGCCGGTTGGCACGGCGGGCGTCCACACGGGCGCCGATGACCTTACGGTGACCGGCTTGAATACGTTTGTTTTTGACGGCGATCGACCCGGCAAACGAATGTTTTTTACGCCGGAAATCGCCATCCACGGTTGCGACGACCTCGGCACGAACTGCGCGACCGGCGCTGAGGTAAAGGTCAACGGCGTGAGCGCCGTCGATAAATTCTGGGGCGACAAGGCGTATCGCTACGTCAAACACACCGATAAGGGCGATTTGGTCATTATCGGACCGGCGTCATCGCCCAACAGTCCGGTATTGAACGGCGCGTCAATGGCGTATTTCCAAGACGACGGCAGTTTGGTGACGACGAGCGACGCGGCGAAGGCGTATGTCGGGCGATTTGTGATGCGCTCGTCGCGCGTGCATCGCTGGCAACCGGCGATTGGCTCGGTCTATCCGATGTATTTGGAAATCAATCCGCAAGCCATCAAAAACGCGGCAATTGAGCGCGTGGTGGTGAATTTATTCGGCGCGGCGGTCTATGCGACCAACGACAAGGCGCGCGCCAATAATTTAATTCGGACCAATTATTTGTTGCCCGGCGACCCTGTGGAACACCGCGCCAAATTGCAGGAAACACTTGACGACGCGACGCCGGTCTTTTCGCCGGAGCCGACCGAAAAATACTTCCGCGTCATCGTCGCCGCCGGTCTCGTCAATGAACCGAAACAAACCGTCGTCGCGCAACGCTTCCTGCAATACGTCTACACGCCCGCGTCGTTGACCAACACTTCTTTGACCCGGAATAAAAAGGGGCGGTTTAAGGAGGAGGAAGTGTTTTAAGCGTTTTAAGAAAATTAAGGGGTTTAAGAATCTTAAGATTCTTAAACCCCTTAAAATTCTTATCCCCTTGCGCTTCTTTTTGCGCTTTCAGCGTGGTTTGCACAGCGTGGCTTGCATAAACGGCTTGGGCGCCTACAATGCGCCGGAAATTTCCAAGCGCCGCTGTGGCGCTTGAATTTTACCAACCCAAAAAGGGAAGAGGGGAGAAAGGGTAGGGAAAAGGGAAAAGTTTTGCCAAATAAAATCCTTTCCATACTTCTCTTCCCTTTTCCCTTCCATTACTTCTTTTCCCTTTTCCCTTTTCAGGAGAACCGATTTATGTGTAATTTGTCTGCCGTCAAAAATTTGGCGCTCGCGTTGTTGTGCGCCGTCGGGCTGACGACCGCGCGCGCCGCAGACGAGCGCGTCGCCGAACTGCCGAACTATGCGCCGACCGCCGGTTTGGCGGGAAGTTTATCCAGCATCGGTTCGGATACGCTCAATAATTTGATGGCGTTCTGGGCGGAGGCGTTTCGCGCGCAATATCCCAGCGTGAAAGTGGAAATCGAAGGCAAAGGGTCGGCGACCGCGCCGCCCGCGCTCACGGAAGGCGTCGCGCAGATTGGTCCGATGTCGCGGTTGATGACGCCCGCGGAAATCGATGCGTTTGAAAAGAAAAACGGGTTTAAGCCGTTGGCGGTCGCGGTGGCGGTCGATTGCGTCGCGATTTACGTCAATAAAGACAATCCGCTCGCGGGGCTGTCGCTCGCGCAAGCCGACGCGATTTTTTCCAACACCCGCAAACGCGAAACCGCCGAAATTACCAATTGGGGACAACTCGGCTTGACCGGCGACTGGGCAAATCGCCCGATAAGTATGTATGGACGCAACTCCGCCTCCGGCACCTATTCGTTTTTCAAAGAACACGTGCTGAAAAAAGGCGACTTCAAAAACACCGTGAAAGAACAACCCGGCTCGGCGGCGATTGTCAACGGCATCGCCAACGACAAAGCCGGCATCGGCTATTCGGGCATCGGCTATAAAACCTCCGACGTCCGCGTGTTGCCCATCGCGGACGACGGCGGCAAATTCGTCGAACCGACTTTCGCCGGCGCGATTGACGGCGAATATCCGTTAGGACGCCTGCTCTACGTCTATATCCCGAAAAAAGCGGGCGTCCCGTTGCCGGAAGTTACGCGCGAATTTATAAAATTCATTTTGTCGCGCGAAGGACAGGCGATTGTTGACAAAGACGGCTACGGCGCGTTGCCCAACGAAATGGCGCTCCAACAACTCGCGGACATCGAAGAATAACCGCGGTTTTTACGGGGCAAACGCCAAGCGGTTTTTTGCGGTAAAAAGTCATAAAAAAAAGAGAATTGCGGAATGTTTTTTTCACGTCGCCGGAGTCGCGGGGCGCCACATAATCGGCAGGTCAAATTTTTTGACCGTTGGACGGCAAGAATCATCACGGCGGGCGGGATATTGATTATTGCCGCGGTGATTGCGATTGTGGCGGCGATTTTAGCCGAAGCCGCGCCGTTATTTTTCCCCGCGTCCGCGACATTGGCGCGGGAAACTCGGTTGCCGGAAGGCGGGCGCGCCCAGCCCGTGGCGTTTGCGGTTGACAGCGGGCTTGCCGGTTCGCCGTTGGTCGCGGGAATGATTTTCCCCGACGGCGCGACCGCGTTTATCGACGGCGACTCCTCGCCGGATTTTATTTTCGGCGACCCGATTGCGCCGCCGGACAATTCCGCACAGCGGATTGTCCGCGCCGAAAAACAGGGCGACCGCTTTTCGTTATTGTGGGATAACGGCGCGGTGTCGCTGGTTGAAATGCGCCTCGCGCTGACCGCCGCCGAATTTACGCCCAATTCGCCGAGCGTTTCGCCGCCGCGGGAATTTGTCGTCATCGCCGGCGACGCCGAAACCCCGCCTCCCGCCGCCGCGCCGAAAAATTCCGCCGCTCAAAATCCGCCCGCCGCGCCGTCCGCGCCGCCCGCCGCCGTCCGCGCGTCGCCGGTGATTTTCGCGATGTTGCGCGCCGACGACAACGGTGAAAAAACCGTTATTCGCGTCGCCGCCGACGGGCGGATTAGCGAACGCCGTAGCCGCCCGCCGCGCGGTTTGCTGACCGCGAAAAGCGCGCCGGAAATTTCCGTTCGCGAATTTACGTTGCCGTTCGCCGCGCCGGCAATCACCGCCGCCGCGCTCTCCGCCGACGGTTCGCGGTTGTTTCTCGGCACGGCGAGCGGCGAAATTATCAACGTTTTTTTCCCGTCCGCCGGTCGCGATTTTACTTGCGAGATTACGCCGGTTTTTCGCGAGCCACATCCGATTACGTCGCTCACGCTGTTGTTCGGCGACGCGACGCTCGCGGCGGGCGGCGAAGACGGCGCGTTTTCCGCGTGGCAAATGCGGCGCGAAAACGACGCTTGGCGTTTGCGCCCGCTACATTCTTGGACGGGCGCGTCCGCCGCGCCGGTAATCGCGCTCGCGTCCGGCGAACGTAGCCGCTCGCTGTTCGCGCTGTCCGCCGACGGGCAAATTCGCGGCGAATTCACGACCACCGGACGGCAGTTGCTGACCATCGCCACGCAAACCTCGCCGACGCAATTCGCGGTCAACCGGCGCGGCGACACGCTGGCGCTTTTGACCGCCGACAACCGCGCGCAATTTTGGCGCGTGCATAATCCGTATCCCGAAAGCGGCTTCGCCGGTTTTTTCCGGCGGTTGTGGTATGAAAATTATCAGCGCCCCGAATGGGTGTGGCAATCGACCGGCTCCGCCGATTCCGAGCCGAAATTATCGCTGATGCCGCTATTGCTCGGCACGATAAAAGGCACGGTCTATGCGATGCTGTTCGCGTTGCCGCTGGCGCTGTTGTCGGCGCTGTATGTCAGTCAATTCGCGGCGCGCGGTTGGCGCGGCGTCATTAAACCGGCGGTGGAAATGATGGCGGCGGCGCCGTCGGTGGTGGTCGGTTTTCTCGCGGCGCTCTGGCTCGCGCCCGCGTTGGAAAGCCATTTGTTCGTCGCGCCGTTCGCGCTAATCCTCGCGCCGCTTCTCGCCTTAATTTTTCTCGAACTCTGGCGGCGGCTCCGCCATTTGCCGCTCGGCAAGCGCGTCGAAAACGGCTACGAGTTTTTGCTCGTCATCCTGCCGTTGGCGGCGTTGGCGCTGACGGTGATTTTCGCCGCCCCCGCGATTGAGCGGCAATTTTTTCACGGCGATTTTCACGCGACGCTGTTGCAATGGTTGGCGCGCGAATTCCCCGGCAATGCGTGGCGTTACGACCAGCGCAACGCGCTGATTATCGCGTTCGCGTTAGGATTCGCGGTGATTCCGACGATTTTTTCGCTTGCCGAAGACGCGCTGTCCTCGGTGCCGCCGTCGCTGTTTTCCGCGTCGCTGGCGCTCGGCGCGTCGCGCTGGCAAACGGCGTGGCGCGTGATTTTACCCTCGGCAAGCCCCGGAATTTTCGCCGCCGTAATGATTGGACTCGGACGCGCCGTCGGCGAAACGATGATTGTCTTAATGGCGACCGGCAACACGCCGGTAATGAGTTTCAGCCCGTTCGACGGGATGCGCACGCTCGCGGCGAATATCGCGGTGGAAATGCCCGAAGCGCCCGTCGGCGGCACTCTCTACCGCGTGCTGTTTTTATGCGCGGCGCTGTTGTTCGCGCAAACTTTTGTCCTGAATACGCTGGCGGAAATCGTGCGGCAAAACCTGCGCCGGCGCTTCGGGCGCTTCTAAAGCGGTGGTGGTCGGAGGCGAAGGACGACCAGAAATTTAAGAATTTTAAGAATCTTCAGACGCTTAAACCCCTTGTCATCTTTCGCCTCTTATCACCGCTTCTAAATTAAACGACGATAAAATTATGACCGCGCATCAACGGAAAAATTTTTGGCGAATCGGCGAACCCGGGGTGTGGTTGGCGGCGGCGGCGTTAGGGTTGACGCTCGCGATGATTCTGCTGTTTGCGGGCATTATTTCGGTCAACGCGATGCGGCATTTGCTTGCCCCGCAATTGGCGCTGATTACCGCGCGCGACGGCGGGACGTTTTTGGGCGTCGCGCAAAAAAGCGAACCCGCGGCGGCGGGCGGTCAGCGCACGCAATATAAAGTCGCGAACCGCGAGTTGAACAATCGGGCGGATTTTCGCTGGTTGGACGATGCCGCCGTCGCCGCGATTGCTTATCCGCTTGCCGCCGCGCTCGTCGAACGGAGCGGCGGCGGCGATTTTTACGGATTTTTGACCGGCGCGGAAATCGCCGGCGAAACGCGGAATTTCGCCGAGGACTTTGCCGGCGCGGTCGAATTGTGGCAAACGACGCTGGCGCGCGTTAATCCGCCGATTGACCGCGCGCAACAAAGAATCGCGTATTTATCCGAGACCTTGCGCGCCGGACAACTGCGCCAATTGCGCCTGCAATACGCCTTGGCGCATAACGCGCGCGGACGCGAAAAGGCGCAAAAAGAACTTGACCTTATCGACGCGGAAAACGCGACCATCAAACAGGCGTCGGCGGCGGAACTCGCGCGGTTGCAAGCGTTGCAAGCCGCCGCCGACCGCGAAATTTTTATTTTCCAAACCGCCGAACAACAAACGGTGCGGTTGCCGATACGCGCGATTACGCGGCTGACTTTCCCCAACGCCTTGTCGTTCGGCGGACGGCAAAAATATATGGCGGCGCGCGCGTGGACGATTTTAAGCGCGATGCCGCGCGAGGCGAACACCGAGGGCGGCGTGTTGCCGAATATCCTCGGCACGGTGCTACTCATCTTTCTAATGGCGGTCAGCGCGTTTCCGTTCGGCGTGCTTGCCGGAATTTATTTGCGCGAATACGCGCGTGACCGCGCGCTCACGCGGATTATTCGCGTGGCGGTGAATAATCTCGCGGGGATTCCGTCGATTGTGTATGGAATTTTCGGCTTGAGTTTTTTCATTTACGGCATCGGCGGCGCGCTCGACCAAGTCCTTTATCCCGAGCGCGTCGCCGCGGGCATCACCACGTTCGGCACCGGCGGGATTTTATGGGCGAGTTTAACGCTGGGGCTGTTGACGTTGCCGGTGGTAATCGTCGCCACCGAAGAAGCGCTCGGCGCGGTGCCGACGGAAATTCGGCAGGGCTCGCTGGCGCTCGGCGCGACGCGCTGGCAGACGTTGTGGCGCGCGACGTTGCCGATGGCAAGTCCGGGAATTTTGACCGGTTTTATTTTGGCGATTGCCCGCGCCGCCGGCGAAGTGGCGCCGCTGATGCTGACCGGCGTGGTGAAGTCCGCGCCCGCGTTGCCGCTCGATTCCATTTTTCCGTTCGCGCATTTGGAGCGCAAATTTATGCATCTCGGCTTTCACATTTACGACGTCGGCTTTCAGTCGCCGAACGTCGAAGCCGCGAAGCCGTTAGTGTATGTTACCGCGCTGTTGCTGTTGCTATTGGTTTTTACCTTAAACGTCGTCGCGATTAAACTGCGCAATTATATGCGCAAAAAATACGCGGCGCACGCGCTTTGAATAAAAAAGAAAGAACTTTTGTCCACGAATTACACGAATTACACGAACTTTTTCTCGCCGAGGCACAGAGACACAGAGTTCCACAGAGAGAAAACAAAAATTTGTTTTGCTCTCTTTTCTCTCTCCGTGCCTCCGTGGCTCGATGAGAAATCTCTTACTCTTTAATTTGGAAAGCACACTAACCTTCGCTTCGCTCGGTTTCGTGTTAATTCGTCTAATTCGTGAAAATTCGTGTTAAGTTCTTTTTGTGTTCATTCGCGGATTATTTTTGCCGCGTAACGTGTAGAATTTTTTTCGGCGAGGAACTGAAATGCCTAATCTCGAAACGCGCGCGCCGCTCGTGGTCGCGCGGGATTTTAACTTTTTTTACGGCGCGAAACCGGCGTTGCATCATCTCGCGCTTGATATTCCGAAAGGAAAAGTAACCGCGTTTATCGGTCCGTCGGGTTGCGGCAAATCCACGTTTTTACGCTGTTTGAACCGGATGAACGATTTAATCGACGGCGCGAGAATGACCGGCTCGCTCCGGCTTGACGGCAAAGAAATTAACGACCCGGAAATCGACGTGATTGACTTGCGGCGGCAGGTCGGAATGGTGTTTCAAAAACCCAATCCCTTTCCGAAAAGCATTTTTGAAAACGTGGTCTATGGTTTGCGCGTCGCGGGGCATCGCCACCGGACGTTTTTAACCGAAGCGTGCGAGCGAAGTTTGCGACGCGCGGCGCTCTGGGACGAAGTCAAAGACCGGTTGCACGATTCCGCGTTCGGGCTTTCCGGCGGACAGCATCAGCGGCTCTGCATCGCGCGGGCGATTGCGGTCGCGCCGGAAATCGTGCTGATGGACGAGCCGTGTTCGGCGCTCGACCCGCGCTCGACCAACAAAATCGAGGATTTAATCCATGAACTCGCGGGACAATACACCATCGTGATTGTTACGCACAATATGCAACAGGCGGCGCGGGTTTCGGATTTGACCGCGTTTTTTTACGAGGGGAAACTCGTGGAAGTCGGCGAAACCAAGACGCTCTTCACCGCGCCGCGGTGCAAAGAAACGGAAGATTATCTCACGGGGAGATTCGGCTAATGACGATGCATTTTATCCGCGAACTTGAGCAGTTAAAAACCTCGATGGTGGAATTTTGCGCGCAAGTTGAAAATCGCGCGCAAATCGCCGCCGCCGCGGTGATTGACCGCCACGGCGAAAACGCCCAAGAAATTATCGCGACCGCGCACAAAATTGACGACGTTGAACTCGCGATTGAAGAAAACTGTCTGAAAATTCTCGCGCTCTATCAGCCCGTTGCCGCCGATTTGCGCTTTGTGGTCGCGACCGTGAAAATCAGCAACACGTTGGAACGGGTCGGCGATTTGGCGGTGAATCTCGCCAAAAAAGCGCGCGCGCTGACGCGGCAGGCGCCGATTGCGTTACCGGCGGAATTTACGGAAATGTCGGCGCTGGCAACCGCGATGCTCAAAGACAGCATCGCCGCGTTCGTCAAACTCGACCCCGCGCCGGCGCGTAAAATCGCCCTCGCCGACGACGAGGTTGACAACCGGAAACGGCGGGTGAAAAAAATCGCCGAAGCCGCGATTGTCGCCGCGCCGGAAACCGCGCCGCAATGGATTACGATTATCGCCGCTTCGCGAAACTTTGAACGCATCGCCGACCTCGCGGTCGATATCGCGGCGCAGATTATTTATTTGGTCGAAGGAAAAATCGTGCGGCACAGCGGCGAATTGGAATGACCGCCGCGACCTTACAGGGGACGCGATTATGTATGAACAACACTGGGGCTTGTCGGACAAGCCGTTTCGCAACACGCCCGACCCGCGTTATTTTTTCTTTTCGCCGCAACACGAAGAAGCGTTGACGCGGATGCTGTATTGCATTCTCGAAGGTCAGGGCGGAATGTTGTTGTCCGGCGAGGTCGGTTGCGGCAAAACGATGTTGGCGCGGGTGGTGTTGGACACTTTGGACGCCGAGCGGTTTGAGGCGGCGTATTTGACGTATTCGAGTTTAAGCACCGAAGAATTTTTGCGGGAAATTTTGCGGCAGTTCGGCGTCAGCACGCTACAACACAATCGCGCGCGGTTGCTTAGTTATTTGAGCGACTGTTTCGCGGCGCACCAAGCCGCCGGACGCGCGACGCTGATTTTTGTCGATGAGGCGCAACTCGCGGCGGACGCCGACACGCTCGAAGAAATGCGCCTGCTGATGAATTTTCAACAAGACCGGCAATTTACGGTGAGTTTGATTTTATTGGGACAGCCGGAAATCCGGGAAATGGTCAAGGCATCGCCGCAGTTTCAGCAACGGTTGACGGTGCGGATGCATTTGGGCGCGTTAAACGCCGAGGAATCGCGCGCGTATTTGCATCACCGCTTGCGCGTGGCGGACGGGCGGGAAGACCTGTTCACGGCGGCGGCGGAAACGTTGTTGGTCGAGGCGGCGCAAGGCGTTCCGCGCCGTCTGAACGGTCTCGCCGATATGTCGCTGTTGCTCGGCTACGGCAAAAAAGCCCCGCTCATCGACGAAGACCTCGCGCGACAAGCCGTCGCGGACAGCCGGAATTAGTTTGCGTGAACAGCGAGCGGTGGAAATTTTTATATCGTTTTCTACCGACCGAAACGTCCCTGACGGGACGACCGCCGCCGTAAAAAAATCCCCGCGTCGGAAGGCGCGGAGAAACAGTTAGAAATTATCCGCGCCGGTTGAACAGTAGGCGTAATTTTTGCCGGGTGTAGAAATCGAATTTACTGTCGGAACTGATTAACGTCATTCGTTCGACGACGGCTTGCGCGATGATGATATGGTCGTTCGGGTCATTGTGGTCGGGATGAGTCGTCAGATTAGCATAAGCCCGCAAATGTTCGCGATTGACCGGCAAAAAATGGAAGCCCGCCGCTTCGCACGCAAAAATAATATCTTCCGGCTTTTTACCGCAAGATTTAATTTTACCGCGCTTTTGCAAATGGATAATTTCGCGCATTGAAACGGTGCTGACATAACAATTGTCGGCGTAGTCGTCAAGCAACCCCGCCACGACCCGGTCTAATTCCCGCGGATTGGCCAACGCATACACCGCAATATGCGTGTCCAATAAAAATCGTTCCGGTCTCATTTCAGCACCGCCCGCATATCAAGAATTTCTATCAATGGTCGATGTTTGCGCAACCATTGACCGCCTTTTGACGGTTTTTTGGGTTTAGGATAACCGGTAAATTCCGTCCACACTCCGTTTTCGATGAGGAACGCTTTCGGCGCTCTTTTAGCGCGTTTTTTCGGCGCGGATTTTTCAATTGGCTGGTTTTTCATTTCACTCTCCGGTTGAAATTTTCGGCGCATTGTATTCGCGGCGAAATTAAAATAAATCCGCCGCCGTAAAAAAATCTCCGCGCCGGAAGGCGTTTGGGCTAAAGCCATTTTTAGTGGGAACGACGCCCTAAAGGGCGTGGCAATTTGGAAAGCACACTAACCTTCGCTTCGCTCGGTTTGCATAGAGCCAATAAAAAAAGACCATCCGCAAACGGACGGTCTTTTTTAATAAATGGACGCTGTCGCCTTGGGTGGTGAAAAACTATGCCGTTTGGGAGCGGGATATTTTTCTTTTTTTGGGGCGGCGATAGCGCCGCAATCCGTCGTTCGTCTTTAATTAGAACGACAAGCCCACGCTCAATAAACCGGCGATACCGCTTTGGTTGCCGACGTAACCTTGGGCGCCCAAGTTGACGCTTAACGATTTTAGCGGTCGCAAATACAATCCCGCTTCTAAAATTCCGGTGCTTCCGCTCAAGTCAGGTTGGACGTCGCGAGCGTTGACGGTCGGCTGATAAAAGTGGTCCGCTTCGGTAAAATCGTATTCATACGCGGCGCCGATATAGGGAGTGAGCCAATTGGTCGCGGCGTAGGAAACCCGCGCGCCCGGACGCAGACGGAAAGAGTTCAGCGAATCAAAGCGGTAACCGTAGGACGCTGAGGCGTTGTATGCTTGATTGCCGAAGACAGGTCCGGTCCCTTTACTGTTGCTGTGAACGGTGCCGCTATCGTCGCCTAAAAACAGGTAGGACCCGCGACCATAAACATTAACCGCAAGTTTTTCGACCGGTTCCCAGACATAGCCGAGCGCGAAGTCGGCGCCGACATACAGGCGTGTGGAATCAAATCTTGTATCTAAATTCAAAGTTCCCGTAGTCAGGGCAGTTACAGAAGCATCGGAATCACTTTTGTGCGAATTGGTGGCGGCGCCCATTCTGAACGCGCCGTCGGCATAAAAATGCCCCGGTCCAAAATCCGGCGAATTGTATTGCGCGAACAAACCGCCGCCGAAGTTTTGCGAAGTAAATTCGTTCTTTTGGGAACCATGGACGGGTATAATTCCCCCTAGCACTCTATCGGCTTCTGCGCGTCCCGAATGGTAGCCGAGACCGTATTCAAAGAACCCGCCGACGGTGAGATTGCCGCACCCCAAATCGAACAGGCGGTCAAGCCCGACCATTAAATTAAAGTTGCCGAGGTCTTCGTCATTTTGGTAACTACCTCTTTCGTATTTCGTGTAGCCGGCCGAGGTGTCGGCGAACACATTCCATTTGTTGCCTGCATTTTTGGCGGTGCTTTTTTGCGAGGCGGAGCGTAAAGCGCGGCTGAAATACAAATCGGAACCGTGTTTCAGCGTGGTGCCGCCGTCGGTGTACCAATAATCTTCGGCGCCGACATCTGCGGCTAAACTACTCCCCCCCCCCCGAAATACTCAGCGCAAAAATGCCAACCAGAACCGCGAGCGTTGCCTTGCCGAACAGAGCGCGAACCATAACCGTTCTCCTTTAAGAAAAAAAAATAACCCTGGAAAAGAGCGCGGAATGGTAAAATGAATTATTGTCGAGTCAAAAGGATTCTTTTCACCATTCTGATTTTAGCACTCCCTTTTCGTATTTTTTGCGCTAAATTTCGGGGAGCGCGATTTGCCAACCCAATTCCGCGATTTTTAATTCGTAACTGAAAGTTACGCGGTTTGGTTGTGTTTTGATAATTTATTCCGACAGCCGCGCTGAAAGCGCGAAACATATTAGCCCAGGGTAAGCGGCGATGTTCTATCAGCCGCGCCCCACTGGGTAAAGACGGCGCGAAGCGCCAACCGCAATTGGACGGTTCGCCGTGTTTTGGCGAACCGCTTTCGCCGCCGGAGGCGGCGTTTGCCGCCGCAAAACCGCGCGGCGGAACTGTCGGATTGAGTTATCAATCAACCGCCACCCAGGGTGGCGGCGCAAAGAACGCGCGCCTTACCCTGGGCTAATATATTTCGCCCCGTTGGGGCGACTGTCGGAACAAATTATCAAATATCGCTTCGCTTCGTAATTCGTAATTTTTAAATATTTTCACATCCACCAAGGAACAACCATGCGCCTTTTGCTTACTCTGCCGCGTTATCTGCTGACCGACCTCGGCAAGGCGTTTGCGATGTCGCTGGCGGTTTATTCGTTTGTCTTTCTCGCGCTGATGTGCTCGCAGGTCATCAGCAACGGCGTGTCGATGCCGGCGGTCTTGCAAATTATTCCCTATATTTTTCCGCTCATCAGCCGGTTGGTGTTGCCGCTCGCGGTGGTTACCGCCATTCTCATCGCCTACGGGCGGTTCACGGCGAACAACGAAATGGTCGCGGCGCAGGCGGCGGGGATTCATCCGTTCTGGCTCGGCGCGCCCGGAATGGTTTTGGCGCTGTTCGCCTCGATGATAACCGTGTATCTCAACGCCGACGTGCTGACCGCGTCGGTCGTCAATATGGAGCGGCGCATCCTCGCCGACCGCACCAACATCATCAACGCCAAATTGGAAAAGCCCGGCAGTTTTTCGTTTCAAATTCCCGGCTCGATTACATTGGCGATTTGCCGCCTGCCCTCGGCGTGGAACGGCGAATCGGGCAATCAGACCGGCATTGATTTCGCCGTGTTCAAAAGCCCCGCGGCGAACGCGGCGGACGACGAGGTTTGGGACCCGCGCTATCCGCATTTGGAAACGCGCACGCTCGCCAAAAATCATCAAATCAAAGTAACCGAAGACGACGACGGCAATATGTCGATTATCGGCGATTTTTGGGACGCCATCGTGTTCAACCGCATCAACAAAAATCTGACTTCGATTCAGTTGACGCCGCACACGCGCGACAAATTCGTCCACCCGAACGGCGGCTTTGAAGTTACTTTCGACCCGCACCGCGTCCAATATATGGGCATCGACAAACTGCTGTTGGAAATGGCGGCGCGGCGGAAAAAAGTCGCCGAAACCGGCGAGCGTTTTTATCAGGAATTGCGGGCGGGCTTGACGAAAGCGGCGACGGGACGCGCCTTGCCGGAAAACGTGGCGGCGTGGCTGGCGGCGCCCCCGACCGCGCCGCCGGCGGAAATCGCCGCGAGAAATCCGGTGTTGGCGGCGGAATGGGCGAAAGTAAAAAGTCCGGCGTTGGCGAGCGAGGATTATCGTATCGGCAATTGGCGCGGGCAAAACGAAGAGGCGCATTGGAGTTTGATTAGCGCGATGGCGGAAGTGCAGGTGAAATTGGTGATGTCGTTCGCGTGCGTGTCGTTTGCGTTTTTGGGGATTCCGCTGGCGTCGAGCGCGCGGTGCGGCAACTCGACGATTGGCTACGCGGCGGGTTTGGGCTTCGCGTTTATTTTTTATATGGTCGTCAGTATGCTGTTTAATTCGGTGCGCAACGGCACGTTTCCGTGGTATTCGCTATGGGCGCCAAATTTGTTGATGATGCTCGCCGGCGGCTACTGGTGGTTCCGCGCCACGCGGTATTAAAGTTGAATCGCGAAATTTAAGGGGAAACTTATGGCAAAAGCCACGAAAACCGGACAGTTTGTCTATATCGTGCAAGCGTCAAGGGAGCCGACCCGCTGTAAAATAGGCAAAACCAACGACACGGAGCGCCGCCTCGCCGAATACAACCGTATGACCGGTAAAAGCAAAGATAATCGCTATGAATATCTTTTCGTGGCGCAAGTTAGCGATATGGCGCCGATGGAAAAGGCGATTAAAAACCGGTTTGCCATTCTGCGCGAAGAAAAATCGCGGGAAATCTACTTCTATAATCACGAACTGTTCCGCCAATATGTCGATTATATCAAAAAAAGTCCGTTGTTTGTGCAAGAAGTTTTCATTCAACCAACCGCGCCGAAAACCCTAACCAAAATCGTGAAACGCATTACGCCGACCTTAAAAGAACGGGGATTGACGCGCAAAGAAGTATTGCAAAAAGCCCAAAAAGTCGATGACGACGAGTTTTATACCCTTTATGAAGACATTGAAAAAGAAATTGCTTGCTATGATAAAAGCATTTGGCGCGATAAGACGGTTTTTTGTAATTGCGATGACGCGGTCGGGAAAGACGAAACCAGAACATCGGCTTTCGCGCTCTATTTTATCAGCCATTTCACCGATTTGGGCTTAAAGAAACTTATCTGCACGCATTATTCCGGCGCTGTCGATTTGTTTAACGCGGGAACAAGCGGTTATATCTTCACCAAAGACGGCTATACGGAAATTACAATTTCGCCGAAAGGATATACGGGGTCTTTCGACCACCCGCTTTCGCTGAAAATCCTCAACGAGGAAACCGACATTGTTTGCACGAATCCGCCATTTAGTAAAGCGCGTGATTATTGGAAACTTATTATCGGTAGCGGGAAACAATTTTTAATAGTGTCAAACATCGCCAATCCGGTTACTAATGCGTTTATCCATTATTTCAGGGATAAAAAAGTTTGGGCGGGGCATAATCGAATTGACCAATATCTTAATCCGAAACGCCAATTAGTTGAGGCGTCGGGACATTGGTATTGCAATTTGCCGATTAAAAATCGCGCCAAACTTGGACACTTGACCATAATCCCGTTGAAAGACATTCCCGATGCCGATAAGAGCTATGACGATAATAAAATGTTGCTGGTGGATAATTGCTATATCCCGTCCGACTATAAAAAGCCGTTTGCCGTATCCGCCCGTCCGATATTGAACGGCGTTTTAGAAAGCGGCTATGATATTTACGCTGATAAGGGATATATTCCCGTTATTAATAGACGTGAAAAGTTCCGGCGCGTGTTAATCCAAAAAGCGTAACTCGCGCACAAGACGCAGAAGGTAAAAGCGCGCCTTTTGCGCCCTTGCGGTTATATCAAAAGGAAAAAAACAAAAATGTTGGCAATCATCGACTACGAAGCGGGTAATTTGACCAGCGTGAAATTGGCGGTGGAGCATTTGGGCGGCGCGAGCGTGGTTACGTCCGACCCCGCCGTCGTCGCGTCCGCCGACCGCGTGATTTTCCCCGGCGTCGGCTACGCCGAAACGTGTATGACCAATCTCAAACGGCGGGGTTTGGACGCGGCGTTGCGCGCCGCCTACGCCGCCGGCAAGCCCCTTCTCGCGATTTGTATCGGGATGCAACTGTTATTTTCCACTTCCGCCGAGGGGCGGGACGGCGCGGTGCCGTGTTTGGATTTGCTCGCCGGCGAGGTGGTGAAATTTTCTTTTCCCGCGTCCGCGAACTCGCTCGCGAGTGCGCCGAAAATCCCGCATATGGGTTGGAACGCCGTCGTCCCGCGCCGCGAGCATCCGTTGCTTAAAAATTTCCGTCCGGCGAGCGAAGCGTATTTTGTGCATTCGTATTACGTCGCGCCGCGGGACGCCGCCGACATCATCGCCGAAACCGAATACGGCGGAAAAATTTTCCCGTCGATGGTCGGAAAAAACAACCTCGTCGCCGCGCAATTCCACCCCGAAAAAAGCGGCGCGGCGGGACTGCAAATGTTGCAAAATTTTATCGAGTGGGACGGCAGGGCAATTAACAATTAACAATTAACAATTAACAATTAACAATTAACAATTAACAATGCACAATTAACAATTGAGGAGTTAATTATCAAAATTTCGCGAAGCGATTTTGACCGGCAAAACGCCAAAATTGTTAATTGTTAATTGTTAATTGTTAATTGTTAATTGTAAATTGTTAATTCGCTCCCTCCCGCCGCCGGCGAGAAATAGAACCATTCCAATGACGCATCAACGTCCCACTCCGTCGTCCTTTGCGCGGCACTTCGCCGCGGTCGTCGCGCGTTTGGCGCCGGTCGGCGTGGCGGTCGGCGAGGAGTTTCAACGGTTAGTCGCGCTCGTCGCCCGCGCCACGTGCGACGACAACCACGTCTGTTTGCCGCTCAATAAATTGAAAAATTTTTTCACCGGCGACGCGCTCCTCGCCGTCGATTGGTCGCGCCGGTTGCGCGAAGACGATTACGCTTTCGCCGTCGCGGTCGCCGATGCCGCGCCGCCGCGCAACGACCTCTGCAAACCGCTCGTCCTTGACGGCGACCGGCTCTATTTGCAACGCTATTGGTTGCTTGAACGGCAACTTGCCGCTCGTCTCAATTATCGCCCCGCCGAATCTGACGCATCCGCCGCGTTGTCGGCATCGGCGGCAACTTGGGACGCCGCCGCGATTCGAGCGCTCACGAAATTGCCGTTGGACGACGAGCAAGTGGTCGCCGTGCGCCGCGCGTTGACCGAACAATTTTGCGTCATCACCGGTGCGCCGGGCGCCGGCAAAACGACGATTATCAGCGTCGTGCTTGCCGCGTTGGTCAGTGAGCAGTGGGCAGTGAACAGTGAACAGTGGTCAGCGGTCAGTGGACAGCGGACAGTGGACAGCGGACAGAAAAGCGAGCGAGCGCCAACTCTGCCCACTGCTCACTGCCCACTGCTCACTGCCCACTGCCCACTGTCCACTGCCAACATCCGCCTCGTCGCGCCGACCGGCAAGGCGCAGGCGCGGATGTTGGAGGCGCTCAAAGATGAAATCCGGCAAAATCTTAACGTCGGCGACGAGGTGAAGAATTTTCTGACTAATCTTGAAACGGCGACGATTCATCGGTTGCTTAAATATCAACCGTCGCGCCGCGCGTTCGCGCATACCGCCGAAAATCCGTTTGCCGCCGACTGTTTAATCGTCGATGAATGTTCGATGGTTGACTTGCCGCTGATGGCAAATTTATTGGCGGCGACGCCGCCGGCGTGTCGCGTTATTTTGTTGGGCGACCGCGACCAACTCGCCGCCGTGGAAACCGGCGCGGTTTTTGCCGATATTTGCGCCGCGTGGCAAAATTCGCCGCGCGTGGCGCGTTTGGAAAAATCGCACCGCTTCGACGGGACGCGCGGCATCGGCAAACTCAAAGACGCCGTCAACCGCGGCGACGGCGACGCGGCGTGGCAAATTCTCGCGTCCGGCGACGACACGCTTGCCGGCGCGCCCGCGCCGAAAACGGTCGGCGAATTGGAGCGGCGCTTAGGGCGCGCGGGCGATTATTGGGGCGATGGCGGCGACCTCGCGGACGCTTTCGCGCAATTCGACCGCTTCCGTATTTTATGCGCGACGCGCGACGGGGTCGGCGGCGGCGAAACGGTGAACCGGCTGTTGCCGAAAATTCTCGGCGTGAAAAAATACGGGCGTGGCTATCCGGTGCTGATTACGGAAAACGATTACCGGCGCCGATTGTTTAACGGCGACGCCGGTTTATGTTGGGACGACGCGCGCGACGGCGTTCGCGTTTATTTTCCCGCCGCGGAAAAATTTCGCCATTTTAGCGTCGCCGAACTGCCGGCGCATACGGCGGCGTGGGCGCTGACGACGCATCAGGCGCAGGGCTCCGGTTTTGACGAAGTGTTGTTGATTTTACCGGCGCGGTCGTTGCCGCTGTTGACGCGCGAATGGCTTTACACCGGCTTGACGCGCGCTAAAAAACGGTGCGTCATTTGGGCGGACGAGGCGGTCTTCAAAGCCGCCGTCGCCGCCGCGACCGCCCGCGACTCCGGTTTGGCGGACAGATTAGTGAGCAGTGAGCAGAGTTTAGAGTTAAGAGTTTAGAGTTAAGCAGTGGTCGCGCTTCGCGCTTTTTAGAAATAAAACTCCACACTCTCAACTCTAAACTCTAAACCCTATAACCACTGTCAACTGCACGGCACGAAAGGACAAACAATGTTGCGCATCCGTTCCGACGAGTCGGCGATGACGATGACGGCGATGATTGACGTGATTTTTTTGCTGGTCATTTTCTTTGTTTGCGCGTCCGCCGTTACCGACGCCAGCCACGCGCGCGTCGCGTTGCCGATAGCGAAAAACGGCGAGTCCCAAAACGCCGAGCGCTTCATTATTAACGTGATGGCGGAGGACAGTCAAAATTACAGCCGCGACGGCGAGATTCGCGTGATGGGGCAAACGCTGAACGACGCGGAATTGCAACAAGTTCTCAAAGAGCAATCCGAACTCGGCGAGCGCGACGCCAACGGTTATTCCAACCGCATCGTCATCATCCGCGCCGACAAACGCGCCACCTACGAAAGCGTCCGGCGCGTCGTCAATATCTGCCGCGAAAATCACCTCTGGCGCCTCGCTTACAGCGCGCTCTACCTGAACGAAGAAACAAACGGCAAGTGAGAGTTTAGAGTTGAGAGTTGAGCAGTGGAGTTATTTTCAAAATGCGCGAAGCGCGACCATTGCTAAACTCTAAACTCTTAACTCTAAACACTCGCTACCAACCATCCGCCGGCGATTGCCCACTGCAAATTAAAGCCGCCGGAAACGCCGTCCACGTCTAAAATTTCACCGGCAAAATACAAATTTTTATGCCGGCGGCTCGCGAGCGTTTTCGCTTCAACTTCGTCCAACGCCACGCCGCCGCGCGTAACCATCGCCTGATGCCTCGGCGTCAGTTGCGTAATCAAAAACCGATGCGCCGTCAGCGCCGTCCACAAATTCCGGCTTTGCACGGCGGTTAATTCGGCGGCGCGTTGCGGCGGCGCCGGCGCGACCGACCGCAAAATTTTTACCGCCAAACGCTCCGGCAACGGCAAGCGTTTTTTCAGCGGTTGTCCGCCGACGCGCCACGCGGCAAATTCCGCCGCGGTTAAAGCGGGCGCAAAATTGACGGCGATTTCACTTTGTCCCCGCGCCGCCACCGCCGCCGCGACCTCGCCCGACAAATCCAAAATCGCCGGACCGGACAAACCGTGATGCGTAAAAAGCAAGTCGCCGCCGAATTTCCGGCGCGAGGCGGCGACGCGCCAAACTTCGACTTGCGGCACGCTCACGCCCGCCAAATCCCCAAACCCAGCAACCGTCAACGGCGCGAGCGCCGGCAAAAGCGGCGTAACGGCGTGTCCGAGCGATTGCAAAATTTCGCGCGTCGCGGCATTGACGCCGCCGGTCGCGAGCAACGCGCGGGCGGCAAAAAATCGGCGTCCGTCGCCCGCGACGGCTTGCCAACCGTCCCCGTCTTGGCGCAAGGCGACTATCGGACAAAGAAAATGCGCGGTTATTTGCGGGAGATGCGCATCCGCGCCGGTCAGCGCGTTAAGAATCGTCGCGCCGCGTTCGTCGGCGGGATAAAGACGCGAACCGTGGGCGATTAGCGCCACGCCAAGGGGATGAAAAAAATCGCGCATTGACGGCAGAGCCGACAGCGCCGGTTTGACGAAATTTTTTGCCGCGCCGTAAAATTTGCCGTAATCGACGCCGCGTTCCGTCAGCGCGAGATTGCCGATATTGCACCGTCCGCCGCCCGCCGCCAAAATTTTTTCGCCCGCCGCGGCGGACGCTTCCAACAAGGTTACGGTTTTGCCCCGCGCCGCCGCGGTTCGCGCCGCCGCCAAGCCCGCCGCGCCGCCGCCGATGATAAGCCAGTCGGTTGATGACATTGTTTAGACCCGTAGCAATTGACAATCTCTATTCTTCCTCGTCCTGCCAACGTTTCAGCCGGTCGCGGAGGGAGCGCTCGCTGATAGCCAACGATTGCGCCGCTTTTTGCCGGTGTCCGTCAAAAAATTTCAGCGTTTGATAAATGTAGTCGCGCTCGATATTTTCCAACGGTTGCGGCGCGAACGCAGTGGGCGGAGGGCAGTCCGCAGTGGGCGGTGGGCAGTGAGCAGAATTTTCCCCAACGCCGCCCTTTTTCCCCGATTCATTCGCTTGCGCTTTCTGTTCACTGTTCACTGCCCACTGCTCACTATTCACTTTCTGCTCACTGCCGACTGCCGACTGCCCACTGCCCTTGCGGATGCTTTGCGCGACGACGGTTTCCGACAACTCGCCGCCGTTGCCCAGCACGATTGCCCGCTCGACGATATTGGTTAATTCGCGGACGTTGCCGGGCCAGTCGTAACTTTCAAGCAAGCGATAGGTGTTTTCGCCGACGGTTTTAACTTTCGTGCCTTGCTCGCGGTTGTATTTCTCGATGAAATAATTGACCAACGCGCGAATGTCGTCTTTACGGGCGCGGAGCGGCGGCAATTCGACTTCGACCACGTTCAGCCGGTAAAACAAATCCTGCCGGAAAACGCCGTCGGCAATCGCCTTCGCCATATCGCGGTTGGAACTCGCCAGAATCCGCACATCGACGCTAATCGTTTCGCTCGACCCCACGCGCTCAAATTCGCGCTCTTGCAACACCCGCAACAATTTGCCCTGCAATTCCAAGTTCATTTCCGTAACTTCGTCGAGAAACAGCGTGCCGCCGTCGGCGAGTTCAAACCGTCCGATGCGCCGTTTGTCGGCGCCGGTGAACGCGCCTTTTTCGTGTCCGAACAATTCGCTTTCGAGCACGCCCGCCGACAGCGCCGCGCAGTTGACGCAAATCAGCGGCTTGTGGCGGCGCGGACTTTGCGCGTGCACGGCGCGCGCGACCATTTCCTTGCCGGTGCCGCTTTCGCCGTGAATGAACACCGTCGCGTTCGTCGCGGCGACTTGGCGGATTTGCTCGAACGCCGTTTTCATCACCGGACTTTTGCCGATGAAATTTTTGACGCTCCAACGTTTGTTGAGTTCGTCTTTGAGAAATTCGTTTTCGCGAAGCAGTCGCCGGTGCGCCAGCGCTTTTTTGACCACGACTTCAATCCGCGCCGCGTCGAACGGTTTCATAATGTAGTCGTAAGCGCCTTTTTTCATCGCTTCGACGGCGGTTTCGACGGTGGCGAACGCCGTCATCATCACGACCGGCAATTGCGGGTCGGCTTTGAGGGCGCGCTCCAACAATTCCAAGCCGCTCATGCCGGGCATCCGCATATCGGTCAGCAACAGCGACGCCGAACCGTCGCTCAACGCGGCGAGCGCGTCTTCGGCTTGGGCGAAACCGGCGACGCGGTAATTGCCGAACGCCAGCGTCTCTTCTAACGAGCCGCGCATAAATTCGTCGTCGTCAACGATGATGATTTGGTCCATAATTTTTCGGGCGAGAGGGAAGAGCGTGTCCACGAATTAGCACGAATTATACGAATTTTCACGAATTAAAAAACTTAACAGTTCGCGTTATGCGCAAAAAAGAGAAGCCACGCCTGAACACGAAAAGAACTTAACCCGAATTTTCACGAAACCGAGCGAAGCGAAGGTTAGTGTGCTTTCCCAATTTTTTTGTCCGTTTTCCGGCTTTTTAATTCGTGTAATTCGTGTAATTCGTGGACAAAAAAAATCTCTTTTTTATTCGCAAAAATTCGTGGACAAATTTCTTACTCTATGATTGGCGGCGCGACGGCGTTGCCGCAAAAAAACGCCGTCAACCGGCTATCGGAAAAATCAAGAATTTTGTTGCTTCGTCCGATAATAAATATACTCTCCGCGCTTCCTCCTCGCCGGCGCGGCAGTCGCGAAATGACGGGGATATTTTTAACGGTCGAAGGAGAAACAAATGTTGGAAAAAGAAGATTTCTTTTGCGTTGAAAAAAAGGGGACGGTTTCGGCTTTGGTTGACCACAAACGCCACGGCGGCGCGCCGATGACCTGCACGGAAATGTTGTCCTGCTCCGCCACGACGTTTTGCCGGTTTGTCAATCCGCTGACGACGCGGGTGCCGTTGAAGCCGCTCGAAGCGGAGGTGGCGTTGGTGTCGTAATTCGTATTCATAAAAAGAGAGGTGCTTTATGGCGGAAAATATCGAAGAAGCCGTAAAAAAGGCGATTGAAGAGATTCGCCCGATGTTGCAGGGCGACGGCGGCGATATTGAATTTGTGGCATTGAACGGCGACAAAGTCGAAGTGCGCTTGCGCGGCGCGTGTCACGGCTGTCCGCACGCCGCGCTGACCATCAAAAACGGCGTCGAAATACGTATTCGGGAAGCCGTGCCGAGCATCGCCGAAGTCGTCGCCGTCAGTTAAAGAGCAATTACAAATTAAAAATTAGCGCGTCCCGTAAATGCGGGGTGCGCTTTTTTTTTATGAAAAAAAAGTTAAAAGTTAATCCGTCAAATTACATATCAGCAAAATCCGCGAGGTCGGCGATTAAGAGCGGCGCGCAACTTTTCCCTTTTCCCTAAACTCTAAACGCTTTATGGCACGATTGGAAATGCGGCGGGACAACCGCACCCAAGAATTTGAATTAGGCGCCGTTACCACGTTGGGGCGCAAAGCCGATTGCGCGATTGGCGTGCCATCGTTGCGGGCGTCGCGCGAGCATTGCCGCGTTACGCAACGCGCCGACCGCTTTTTTCTCGAAGACCTCGGCTCCGCCAACGGCACGTTCGTCAACGGCGAGCGCGTCGTCAACGTCGAATTGTGCGACCGCGACGAAATCGTCATCGGCGGCGTGGCGTTCCGCTTTCTCGCCCAAAGTTCCGACCCGCTCGTCGGCAAACCGTTTCACGCCGACTATTTCATTCGGGAAAAAATCGGCGGCGGCGGCATGGGGACGGTCTATCTCGCGGAGCAAAAATTGCTCGCCGGCGAAGTCCGTCCGGTCGCCGTCAAAATCCTCAATCCGCCCCTCGCGACCAATCCCGATTTCGTCGAGGCGTTCGCCCGCGAAGCGCTTATCAGTTCCAAATTGTCGCATCCGAATTTAATCACCTTGTATGAATTCCGCAAAAAAGACGGCTGTTTTTTCAGTATGGAATTTGTCGATGGCGAAAATTTGCTCGACAGCATTTTGCGGCAGGGCGCGCTCGCCGTGGACGCCGTGTTGGATTACGGTCGGCAAGCCGCCGCCGCGCTCGACTATCTGCACCGGCACGGCGTTATCCACAAGGATTTCAAGCCGCGCAATTTGCTGATTAAACGCAACGGTTTGGTCAAACTCGCCGATATGGGTTTAGCCGCGTTCATCACGCCGCCGAGCGACGGCGCGGGCGCCGACGCGGCGGGCGCGGCGGGCGCGGCGCATCCTCTGCCGGTGATGGCGACGCCGCAATATGTCGCGCCGGAAATTATCCGCCGTCAGCCCGCCGACCCGCGCTCCGACCTTTATTCTTTCGCCGCGACGCTCTATCACGCCTTGACCGCGCGCGTCCCCTACGATGCCAAGCGCGTCGGCGATTTATTGAAACTGCACCTCTACGCGCCCGTGCCGGACCCGCGCGTCTATCGCCCGAAAATTCCCGCCGAACTCGCGCAATTCATTATGCGGGGCTTGGCGAAAAATCCCGCCGACCGCCCGCAAACGGCGGCGGAATACGGGGAATTTTTGCAAAAAATGCAGACCAACTCCGTCGCCGCCGAGAAAAAATTGGACACGGCGTTTCGCTCCATTTCGCAAACCGTCAAAATCGGCGCGGCGACGCCCGACCCGGCGTCCGGCACGGAGGTCTTCGCCGAAGACGCGGAGCCGCCGCTTCATACGACTTTGCGGCAACGCCGCTCTAAATTCAGACCGGTGTTGCTTGGCGGCGCGTTGGTCGCGTTGCTGGCGGCGGCGGGCTATTATTTGTGGCAGAATCAAGAATTGTTGGCGGAAACCGCGGCGCAAATAAGAGCGAAAATAACCGCCGCGAGCGCGCCGCCTTTGCCGCTCGGATTAACGCCCGCGGAAAACCTCGCCGCGCCGGCGCCGGCGAAAAAAAATGAACCGGCGGCGAACCCCGTCGCCGAAAATAAAATGCCGGCGGCGGACGCGGCGGCGATGCAGACGGCGGACGGTTTTTACGGCGGCGGGCGTTTCAACGACGCGCTGAAAATTTACACGGCGTTGAGCGAGACCCATTCGCCGAGTAGCGCCCGCGCCGCGGCGCGGGCGGCGGACATTTGGCAAACGCAAAAAGAAATCGTCGATACGGCGTGGCGGGACTTGGGCGACCATTTGCGGCGCGAGGATTTTATCGCCGCCCAAGAGACGGCGAACCGTCTAACCGAAGCGCTCGCCGATTATCCGCAAGCCGGAACGGGCGCCGACTTTCTCGCGCTGGCGAACGCGGCGGAAAAATTTTCGGCGACGGCGGCGACGGTGCAAGAAACGCTCGGCGCCGCGCCGGTGTTGGTTTTTGTGGACGGGCGGATGCGCAAGGCGCGTCTCGAAATTCGCGACGGTCAACTGTTCGCCGTCGGCAAAAATAACGCCGAAATCGTCCGGTTAGCCCAAGTGAACGCGGAAGACGTGTTGGGCGCGTGGCGCGCGGCGGCGGCAACGGCGGCGGAAATACCGGTATTGGCGTTAGGCGGAATGGTGATGGCGGCGTCCGCCGACGAGCCGTTCTTCGCGGCGTATCAAACCGTCGCGCAAACCGGCGACGCGGCGACGCGGCGGCAAGCGGAAATGGCGGGAAGTTTGGCGGCGGGGAGCGAGTGAGAAGAGTTTAGAGTTGAGAGAGTGGAGTTTTATTTTTAAGACGCGCGAAGCGCAACCTCTGCTTAACTCTCAACTCTAAACTCTCTTTAACACTTCCTTCATCGCGGCGACCAATTGCGGGAACGGCATCGTTTGCGCTTCGACCCGCGCCAGCACGGCGAAATCGAAACCCGCCGGAATGTCGGCGGCGATTTCCCGCCACGCGGCGCGGAGCCGGCGTTTGATGCGATTGCGACGGACGGCGTTGCCGAGTTTTTTGCCGACAATCGGCGCGCACCGCGAGAGCGCCAAACCGTTCGCCAAATAACGCGCCGACAACGAGCGCCCTTTGACGAATTGCCCCCGCGCAAATAAAGCGGCGACGGCGGCGGAAGTAAGTTTGCGCGGGGATTTGCTCATATTTTTTGTCCACGAATTACACGAATTAACCCGAAACCGAGCGAAGCGAAGGTTAGTGAAAATTCGCGGATACGTTCTTTCTTTTAGCGGCAAATTTTCACCGGTAAAAATCGTCGCGTAAATTTCTCCCGCCGTCAATATGAATAATCTCGCCGGTGATAAAATTGCTCGTCAATAAAAAGACCGCCGCCGCGCCGATTTCTTCCGCGGCGCCGTGGGCGCGGAGCGGATTGCCCGTCGCCCGTGCCGCCAACCATTCGTCGCCGTCGGCGACCGCGTCCGGCGGTAAAATCAAACCCGGCGCGAGCGCGTTCACGCGAATTTTCGGGGCTAATTCCCACGCTAAAATTTTGGTCAGGTCGCGCAGTTGGCGCTTGGCGAGATGATACGCCAAATGTTCGCGGTCATAACCGTGCATCCGCGCGTCCAACAAATTGATAATCGCCGCGCCGGTCGGAGCGTGTTCGGCGAACAACCGCGCCAAAAACAACGGCGCCTGCGCGTTGATTTGCGCGGTCTGCGACCACGCGGCGGCGGTCAGCGCCGGAAAATTCGTGTCCTCGTAAATCGCCGCGTTGTTAATGAGGAAATCGAGCGCGCCGAATTTTTTTTGCGCCTGATAAAACAAATTTTCGGCGCCCGCCGACGCGGACAAATCGGCGGCAAACGGCGCGGCGGCAACGCCCTCCGCCTGTAATTCCCGCGCCAGCGCTTCGGCGTCCGCTTGATGACGATGATAATGAATGGCGACGCGGCAACCGTTCGCCGCCAGCGCCGTCGTCAGCGCCTTGCCGAGCCGCCGCGCCCCGCCGGTAATCAACGCCGTTTTGTTTTGTAAGGTGGAATGAGGCATATTGGTTCTAATTTTTAATTTTTAATTCTTAATTGATAGAGGGAGTGGCAATGGGAAAAATAACGACGCTCGCCGAAATTTTACGGATGCGCGAAAACCTGCGGCGCGACCGCCGGAAATTGGTTTGCACCAACGGTTGTTTCGACCTGCTTCATCGCGGGCATTTGCAGTCGCTGACGCAGGCGGCGAACGCCGGCGACGTGTTGCTCGTGCTGGTCAACGCCGACAGTTCGGTGCAGTCGCTCAAAAGTCCCGACCGCCCGTTCGTCGGCGAAGACGACCGCGCCGCGTTGCTCGCCGCGCTCGCGCCGGTGGACTTCGTCGTCGTTTTTCACGACCGCCGTTGCGACCGGATTCTCGCCGCCGTCGAGCCGGACGTGTATGTCAAAAGCGCCGATTACACCTTGGCGACGCTCGACCCCGCCGAGCGCGCCGCCGTCGAAAAGCACGGCGGAAAAATCGTCTTCGCGCCGCTCGTCGCCGGTTTAAGCACCAGCAATTTGGTAAAAAAAATTCGCCGCTCCGACCCGGAAAAAATCACGGCGGCGGCGTTTTCTTTTCTCAAAAATCCGGCGGGCGAAATTTTGCTCGTGCGCAACCGCTACGACGACAAAATCCGCTGGGGCTTGCCCGGCGGCGGACAAATTCGCGGCGAGTCGCTGACCGCCGCCGTCGTCCGCGAAGCGCGCGAAGAAACCGGTTTGGACCTGCGGATTGACGGATACGTCGGCTTGCTCGAACGAATTAACCCGCGCCTACATTTGCACTGCCATCAATTTGCCGCGACGGTCGTCGGCGGCGAATTGCGGATTGACCCGCGGGAAGAACACGTCATCGACGCGGCGTATTTCTCGGCGGCGAAAATCCGCGACTGGCGCGAGCCCATTATGGGGCGCGAATACCTCCGCCGCTACGCCGAAAACGCCGCGACCTATCCGCGCTATGTGCAAATGGGAGAGGACGAGGAATGAGAGTTTAGAGTTGAGAGTTGAGAGTTGAGCGGAGGTTGCGCTTCGCGCGTCTTAAAAATAAAACTCCATTATCTCAACTCTAAACTCTTAACTCTAAACTCTAAACAAAGGATAAACTATGAATCTGGCAGAAAACCTCCGGCAAGTCCGCGTCGAAATCGCCGCCGCTTGCGCCGCCGCGCGGCGCGATGCGGGCGAAGTAACGTTGGTCGCCGCGACCAAATACGTCGGCGCGGAAACGGCGCGCGAACTGTCCGCGCTCGGCGTTCGCGATTTCGGCGAAAATCGCGTCGAAGACGGAATGAATAAAATCAACGCGCTCGCCGACGTGCCGCAAGCGCGGTGGCATTTCATCGGACACCTGCAACGCAACAAAGTTAAAAAAATTATCGGCGACGCGGCGCGTCCCGCCTTCACCGTCATTCACAGCGTCGAATCGCCGGAATTGTTGGCGACGTTGGAGCGGCACGCCGACAGCCGCAATGTCGATGGGGAAATTTTACTTGAAGTGAACCTCGGCGGCGAAGCGAGCAAAAACGGCTTGCCGCTTACTCTCGACGCCGTATTGCCGCTGGCGCGACAGGCGGCGGCGTGTCGCCGCTGGCGGCTGACCGGCTTGATGGGAATGGCGCCGCTGAACACCGCGGCGCGCCCGTTTTTTCGCCGCTTGGCGGAACTCCGCGACCGTTTGCAAGACGCCCTCGGTCAAAGTTTGCCGCAATTATCTATGGGAATGAGCCACGATTTCACCGACGCGATTCTCGAAGGCGCGACGTTGGTGCGCGTCGGCTCGCGACTGTTTCAGTGAGCAATGCAAAGGCGATTAAGATTTTAAGAACCTTAACTTATGCAATTTCCGGCGCAACGGCGATTTCGGCGTCGGCGTCGGCGCTGTTTTCGCTTTCAGCGCCGGCGTTATTTGGGAGTTCGCCCGCAACTTCGTCGTCGATGATTTTCATTTGGCGCAGTTCCGCCAGCATCGGCAATTCCGCCGGCGAGGGCAAGCCGAATTCGCGCAAAAATTGCTCGGTCGTGCCGTAGAGCGCCGGATAGCCAATCACGTCCATTTTCTTGCCGGTAACGCGCACCAAACCGCGCTCCAACAACTGCCGCAACAACTGCCCGCAACCGACGCCGCGCACGGTTTCGATTTCGGCGCGGGTTACCGGCTGTTTGTAGGCGACAATCGCCAGCGTGTCCAACATCGCCGGACTGATTTTTTCCTCTTTCGCCGCTTTGTTGCCGTAAAGCCGCCGGATAAACGGCGCGTATTGCGAGCGGCTCATCAGCGCGAATTTTCCCGCCGTTTCGACGAGCGTGAACGCCCGCGCCGCGTAAAATTCATTCAGTCGTTCAAGCGCCGCCGCGACGGCTTCCCGCCGGACGCCCTTGCCGAGCGCCCGCGCCAGCGTCTCGATTTTGAGCGGTTCCGCCGCCGCGAAAAGCAACGCTTCCGTCGCCGCCGTCAGTTCGTCTTCGGTGAGTGTGGCTGGAATATCGTCGGCGGGTTCTTCCGGCGAAGCGGATTCGGCGGGTTCGGCGGCGATAGCGGGAGAGTCGGGCATAGCGATTCAGAGTTGAGAGTTGAGAGTTGAGAGTTGAGATAGCGGAGTTATCTTAAAAACGCGCGAAGCGCAACCTCGGCTAAACTCTGAACTTTCAACTCTCAACTCTAATTTTTCTCGTGCGCGGTCAGCAGTTTCAGCACTTCGGCGTGCATACTGCGGTCGTTGAGCGCGTTGGCGACGGCGGTGATTTGTCCCCGTATCGCCCCCGACACGCAAAAATTATACATACCGCCGCCCACGCTCGACAAGGTGCCGCGCGTGATTAGCCGCTGAATTTCGATTTTCAATGTTTGGGCGGGGATATTGTGCAACGCCTTTTGGATGTCGTCGAAACTGACCAAATCATTTTTCATCATCAAAAAAATCCGCAACACGTCCAAACAAATCCGCCCCGGCACGTGCGCTTTGATGATGCGCCGCAATTGGTCAATTGACGCCGTGCCGCTCGTCGCGGGCGGCGCGTTGATTGCCGGTTTGGCGGCGGGATTCGCCGCCGCCTTTTGGGCGGCTTTCGCTAAAATATCCGCATAAACACCCTGCCGTTTGACTTGCGCGCCGGTAACGGACGCGGCGGGCGGCGCGGCGACTTGGGCAATGGGGGCGGCGACGGGCGGCGGCGCGACCGGCGACGGCGCGGGCGCGACTTCTTCCATGGCGACGGCTTCCACCGTTTCCGCGTCTTCCGCCGCGGTCGTGATGAAATTTTCCTCGCGCAAATTAAATTTGGACAAAACCTCGCCTAACGTCGGCAAATAATTCACCAACGACAACACGTTGCTCACGTGGAGCGCGTATTTCACTTCCCGCCCCAAATCGGTGATAAACATTTGCCGCTCGACGCCGTTAAGCGGCGCGGCTTCCGCGACCATATCGCCGACGACAATCAAAGTGCGGATGCCGTCGCTCAACAACGACTTGACCTTGGCGAACGACACGACAATGAGCGGCAACGGCTCGTTTAAGAGTTGTTGCGCGGCGTCGCGAAAATTCTCGGTGGTGTCCCGATACAACGTGTCTTCGGGAAACAGCACGCCGATTTGATTGGGGATGATTTTTACTTCCATATTTTTTCCGGTCCGAGGACGGCAAGTTTATCGCTCTATCTTTATCGGCAAAATCATCGTAAAAGAATAATCCGGCAAAAGGGATAAAAGTTTTTAAGCGCGGCAAAGGTTTTAAGCGGTTTAGAACTTATCTCTTTATCAAATCCTTAAAAAATTAAACTCTTTAAGCGCTTTCTTAAAAATCTTTTCCCCTTTTTCTTTTGCCGCGAAATTAAATTTACGGGGGGGGGGGGGGCGCAATAGTTCGTCCCGCCTTTTTGCCGAAAAGACGAAAATTTTTGACGGCTTCAGCAACGCGACTGCATCGTTTTCTTATTGGCACGGCAATTGCGGCGCCCGCTCTCGTTCGCCGGAAAAAATTGCCAAAAAAAATTACTTATCTATTGCCGCGTCCAACCGATAACCAGTAGGGGAATTTATCGCCAAGGAGACCGCGATGCTTACGCCGTGCGCTCAAATGGGCAATCTAATGAAAGGGCAAGCGGCGATGATTCAGCGCTACGCCGCCACGCCGTTCGTCGCCGATTTCAATCAGCAAGTCGCGCAGTTTATTCAGCACTACGGCGGAATGATGCGGCGCGTCTATTGCTCGCAAGTTTGTTCCTGCCGCGAGGAATGCGCCCTCCGGCGCAAATGGGAAGAGGTCGCCGCCGCGTAAATTCAGAGTTAAGAGTTTAGAGTTAAGAGTTGAGCAAAGGTTGCGCTTCGCGCGTCTTAAAAATAAAACTCCATTCTCTAAACTCTAATCTCTTAACTCTAAACTCTAAAAAATATGTTCACGCTTGAAGTCGAAGACCATTTTTCCGCCGCGCACCAATTGCGCGAATATCGCGGCAAATGCGAAAATTTGCACGGGCATAATTGGCGCGTCAAGGTCGCGATTAGCGGCGCCGAATTGCCGTCCAACGGAATGTTAATGGATTTCGGCGACCTAAAAAGAATCCTCGCCGTCGAATTAAATCTTCTCGACCATCAATTTCTCAATCAAATCCCGCCGTTCGACCGCCGCAATCCGACCTCGGAAAGCATCGCGCAATACCTTTTTCAGCGCCTCGCGCCCCAATTGCCCGCGACCGTCCAAATGTCCGCCGTGACGGTGTGGGAGTCGGAAAAATGTTGCGCGGTTTATAGCGAAAGAGTTTAGAGTTGAGAGTTTAGAGTTAAGAGAAGGTCGCGCTACGCGCTTTATCTAAACTCTCAACTCTAAACTCTCAACTCTGCTCTAAACCGTTCCCCTCGCTCATCGAAATTTCTGAACATATCGTAACTCGCGCAGGCGGGGCTGAGCAACACCACGCCGCCCGCCGGACAAATTTCGGCGGCGCGTTTGACCGCCGTCGCGAAATCGGTTCCCGCCATAATTAACCGGCATTGCGGATTACGCGCGCGCGCGGCGTCCGCGATTTTTTCGGCGGTCGCGCCGATTAAAACGGCGGCGAACGCGCGGTCGGCGACGGCTTGCGCGAACGCGGTCAAATCACTGCCTTTGTCGTAACCGCCCGCGATGACCACGACCGGCGCGGCGAAAGAATCTAACCCGCAAATCGCGCTTTCCGGCGTCGTCGCTATCGAGTCGTCGATAAAAATTTTGCCGCCGATTTCCGCGACTTTTTGCAACCGGTGCGGCAGACCGGCGAAATTTTTTAATCCGCGCCGAACCGCGTCCGCGTTCTTGCCAAACGCCGCCGCCGCCGCCGCCGCTTGTAGCGCGTTGCTCCGGTTATGCGCGCCGGGCAGGCGGAAATCGCGCCAATCGCCGATTACTTTTTCCTCGCCGGCAAGGCGGCAAACAATTTCGTCGCCGCGCGAAAAAACGGCGTTCGGCGTTCCGGCGTCGCGCTCCTGCGCCGCGATAACCGCGCCGCCGACCGCGTCCGCCCAGACGCGCAAAAGCGGGTCGGCGTAATTCAGAACGACGTAATCGGTCGCGGTTTGGTCGCGCAATAAGCGGCGTTTGCTCGCGTAATAATGCGCCAAGTTCCGGTGCCAATCGAGATGATTCGGCGAGAGATTCGTAACGACGGCGACGCGCGGCGCCCATTTTTCCGCCGATAAATAATGCAACTGAAACGACGACAATTCCAACACCAACGGCGCGGTCAACGCCGCCGGATTTTCCGTCAGAGTTTCGAGCAACGAGCCGCCGATATTGCCGCCGACGAGCGTCGCGGGCGCCGCCGCTTTGACCATCGCGCCGAGCAACGCCGTCGTCGTGGATTTGCCGTTGGCGCCGGTAACCGCAAGTTGCGCGCCGCGGTGAATGGCTAAAACGATGCCGATTTCGGTTTGGCGCGGGACGTGATGGTCGCGGGCGAGGCGGACGAATGGGTTGTCGAATTTGACCGCCGGATTGACGACGACCAAATCGGTGTCGATAAAATCGCGCTCGTCGTGCCGACCGAGAACGTAGCGCATCGGCAAATCGCGCAACGCGGTAATCGACGGGCGCAAGGTCTCCGCGTCGCGCAAATCGGTAACGGTAACTTCGACGCCCCGCGTTACTAAAAACTTGGCGACGCCCACGCCGCCGCCGAACAATCCCAAACCCATCACGGTGGCGCGGCGCGGCGCGAGAAAAGTAGTCATCTTCAATTCACAATTTGGGGGACCGTCATTGATAAATTTAAGGTTTTTTTAAGGTGATTAAGGTTTTTAAGAATTTTAAGAACCTTAATTGCCTTAATCGCGCCGCTCGGCACGCCGACGGCGCGAAACAACAGGGGCGTTGCCGCTCTTCCGGCAACGCCCCCCGCAAAAAAAAATCCCGCCGAGAAGTTCGCGCCCGCGCCCGCCCGCGCCTTTACGCCATTTCGTTGATGCGGCTACGGAGGCGGAGGATTGCCGACGGCTCGACCGACAATTCGTCGATGCCCATATCGACGAAGCGTTGCGTCAGCGTCGGGTCGGCGCCGAGCGAGCCGCAAATGCCCGCCCAAATACCCGCCTTGTGCGCGTTATCGACCGTCATTTGAATCAACCGCAAAATCGCCTCGTGGTGCGTATCGACAAATTCGCTAATCGACTCGTTTTGCCGGTCCACCGCCAGCGTGTATTGCGTCAAATCGTTGGTGCCGATGCTGAAGAAATCCGCCTCGCGCGCCAACTGGTCGCTGATAATCGCCGACGCCGGCGTTTCGACCATAATCCCAATCGGCGTGTCGGGATTGAATTTGATGTTCTTTTCCGTCAGTTCGGCGCGGACTTCCGCCGTAATCGTTTTCGCCTGCAACAACTCTTTCACGCTCGAAATCATCGGGAACATAATCGCCACGTTGCCGAACGCCGACGCCCGATACAACGCGCGCAACTGCGTCTTGAACAGGTCTTTGCGCGTCAAACAAATCCGAATGGCGCGCATCCCCAACGCCGGATTTTCTTCGTGCGGCAGTTTGAAATAGTCCGCCTGTTTGTCCGCGCCGATGTCGAGCGTGCGGATGACGACCAATTTTCCGTTCAGCCGTTCGGCGACCGTTTTGTAACTCTCAAACTGCACCATTTCGTCGGGATAATCGTCGCGCCCCAAATACAAAAATTCACTGCGGAACAAGCCGATGCCTTCCGCGTCGTTGTTGACCGCCGAATCCGCGTCCTTCGCCGAGCCGATGTTCGCGTAGAGTTTGATTTTTTTGCCGCTTTTCGTCGCCGTCGGCTTGCCGCGATATTGTTCGAGTTGCGCCCGCTCGCCTTTGATTTTCGCGGCTTTTTCTTGCAGACGGGTAACGACGCCGGCGTCCGGCTCGACATACAATTCGCCGCCTTCGCCGTCCACCGCGACCGGCAAGCCGGACAAACCCGCCGACAACGACGCGCCCAAGCCGATAATCGCCGGAATGTTCATCGTCCGCGCAAAAATCGCCGTGTGCGAATTGGCGGCGCCGGCTTGCGACACGAGCGCCAAGACCTTGCTCCGGTCAAACTGCGCCGTTTCGCTCGGCGTGAAATCGTCGGTCGCCAGAATCACCTGTTCGGGACCGCTCGTCGGGTCCACCGGCGCGCCGGACAACACCGCAATCACCCGTTTCGCCACGTCGCGCACGTCCGCCGCCCGCGCGCTCATATATTCGTCTTCCAAGTCGGCAAATTCCTGCGCCAAAACCGTGCTTGCCCGCAACGTCGCGTATTCCGCGCAGACGACTTCTTCGCTGATGATTTTGCGGATGGGGTCGGTAAAGTCGGTGTCCGCGAGCATCATACTGTGGACTTCAAACAACGCCGCGTGTTCCTCGCCGAGTTTCTCTTTCATTTCTTCGGCGAGTTTGCTCAATTGGTCTTGGGCGGTCTTGCTGGCGTGTTCAAAGCGTTGCAATTCGCCGGCGACATCGGTGATGGCTTTGCGTTCCGGCACGAATTTCGACCGGTCGATAAACAGCAATTTTCCGGTGGCAATCCCGACGCTGACGCCTTTGCCTTTGAGGGTTATCATTTTCATCATCTCCCTGTGGTTAGAGTTGAGAGTTTAGAGTTAAGAGTTTAGAGTTAAAAGTTGAGAGCAGTTTAATCATCGCCGACGGTCGCGCCAAAAGCGCGGCAACTCTTAATTCCCCTCTACGGAGGGGTGGCAATCGGCGGCTCTTTCGCCGATTGACGGGGTGGTTGCCGAATTTGGGGTAACGCGAGCAACCACCCCGTCAGGCGAGATAGAGCGTTTCGCCTGCCACCCCTCCGTAGAGGGGAATTTAAGTAGAGGGGAATTTAAGCGGAGATGATTAAACAGGTCAATTATCTCAACTCTGAACTTTCAACTCTCAACTCTGCTCTTAAAGGTTCTTGGTCAAAAACGCTTCCGCCGCCTTGACCGTCGCTTCTTCGTCGGCGCCGTCGGCTTCGACGACGATGGTTTCGCCTTGCTTGACTTTCAGTTTCATCAGCGCCAGCAATTTCTTGCCGTCGCAACTGTCGGCGCCGCGCTTAATCGTAACCTTACTGCCGAACGCGCCCAATTCCTTGATGAGCGACCCCGCCGGTCGCGCGTGAATCCCAATCGGGTCTTTGATGACGTAAGAAATGGATTTCATTGCGGTTCTCCTTTTTTGAGAGTTAAAAGAATTAGAGTTGAGAGTTTAGAGTTGAGAGTTTAGCAGTGGAGTTATTTTTAATAACGCGCGAAGCGCAACCTCTGCTCAACTCTTAACTCTAAACTCTCAACTCTCAATTCTACTTCACTGCCAGAATCTTATCCCCGAACGTAACCTTGCCTTTCGGCGACGCGGTAATCGAGCCGTAGGCGTCGCTGTTGGTGATGACGACCGGCGTGGCGAGCGAGTAGCCCGCGTTGGTAATCGTCGGAATGTCAAACTCCATCAACACTTGTCCTTTGGTGATTTTGTCGTCGTCTTTGACTTTCGGCGAGAAGCCCTTGCCGCGCAGTTTCACCGTGTCGATGCCGACGTGAATCAGCACTTCCACGCCGTCGTCGGACACCAAGTTAATCGCGTGCAAAGTGTCAAAGACCATCGCCACCGTGCCGTCGAACGGCGCTTTAATCACGCCTTTGGACGGCACAATCGCCGCGCCCTTGCCCATATTCTCGCCGGCAAAGCCCTCGTCCGGCACTTCGCTCAGCGGAATCAATTCGCCTTCGAGCGGCGAGGCAATCGCAATCGCGCTCGTCAGGTTTTTCTTTTCCGCCGCTTGCGTTTCGACGGCGGCGATAGTCGCCGTTACCGGATTGTCCGCCGCCGGACTTTCGAGGTATTCCTCTAAATTCGACTTCACAATCGTTACCCGCGGTCCGAAGATAATCTGCACGGCGTTGCCCGACGTAATCACGCCGGAGGCGCCGGTGGTTTTGCGAAGCGTGTCCTTCTCGGCGACTTTGCCGCCGTCGTTGACCGTTACCCGCAACCGCGTCGCACAGCAGTCCACGTCGCGGATATTCGCTTTGCCGCCCAAGCCGGCGGTTATCGCCGCGCTGAGCGGGTCGCCCGCGCTCGCCCGCCCCGCCCCGCCGCTTTTCGCCGCCTGATAGTCGGCTTTGCTGAACAATTTCACTTCGCCGTCCCCGTCCTCGCGACCGGGCGTTTTGAAGTTGAATTTATTGATGAAGTAACGGAACACCGCGTAATACACGAAGAAGTAAATCGCGCCGAGAATCGGAATCCAAATCCACGACGTTTTATCGTTGCCCGGCAAGATGCCGAACAGCAACAAGTCGATGAAACCGCCGGAGAACGTCAGACCGACCGCGACCCCGAAAATGTGCGCCAGCATATACGCCAAACCGCCGAGAACGACGTGCACGATGAACAGGAACGGCGCGACGAACAAGAACGAAAATTCAAACGGTTCGGTGATGCCGGTGAAGAACGAAGTCAGCGCCGCCGAGAGCAATAAGCCGCCGGCGAGAACTTTGTTTTGCGGTTTGGCGCAGTGATACATCGCCAGCGCCGCGCCGGGGAAACCGAACATCATAAAGATAAATTCGCCGGAGAAATATTGCGTGGCGTCGGGACTGAAATGATGGAAGTCCGCCGCGCCCATGTGCGCCAACTGGGCGAAGAACGCGCGTTGTCCGCCGGCGATGCGGTCGGTCAGACCGTCCGCCGCAATCATCACGTGCGTCGGGTCCGCCGCCGCCATCGATGCCGGTCCATAGACGCCGCCGAGTTCCGTGTACCAGAACGGCGTGTACCAAACGTGGTGCAGACCGAAAGGAATGAGCGCGCGTTTGACGATGCCGAAAATCAGCGTGCCGAAATCGCCCAAGCCGTGCATCCCGTTGCCCGCCGCGGCGAGACCGTTTTGCAAAATGGGCCACACGTAGAACATCGCGATGCCGACGGCGACATAAACGATAGTCGTGATAATCGGCACGAAGCGCGAGCCGCCGAAGAACGACAGCGCGCGCGGCAGTTCGGCGCGGAAATAACGGTTGTGCAACCACGCGACGCCCAAGCCGACGACGATGCCGCCGAAGACGCCGGATTGCAAAGTGGTCATACCGCAAACGCCGCCCAACTGTCCGGCGTGGAAAATTTCGCGAAGAACTTTGCCGGCAGAGTCGAACAGCACGGTGTTGGAGTTGTCGTCGTTGCCGATATACGCGCCGGCGTGTCCATTGGCGACGGCGGCGGCGGTGACGGACAATTTTTCAATCGAGACCATCGCCGCGGTCGAGGCGTGCATCACGAGGTAGCCGACGGTGGCGGCGAGGGTGGCGACTTCTTTTTCCTTTTTCGCCATGCCCAGCGCGATGCCCATCGCGAAGAGCAACGGCAAGTTGTCGAAAATTACCCCGCCGGCGTTGGTCATAACCGTCAAGATGGCGTGAAGCGCCGTGCCGTCGCCGAGGACGCTTTCCAAATGATAAGCGCTGATAAACGAGCCGTTGGTGAACGAGCCGCCAAGTCCGAGCAATAGACCGGCGACCGGCAACAACGCGACCGGCAACATAAACGAGCGTCCGATGCGTTGCAGGACGCCGAATACACTGCCCCAAAAACTGCCTGGTGCTTCTGCGGTGGCACTCATACTTTTCTCCTTTTGCTGAAAATGAAAATGACCGAAAAAAACAGAAAATTTGCTAATGCCGCGCCGCGATTATTTGTCGTTGTAGTGTCCGCGGCACGATTGAATCTCAAAATCGCCGTTGTCCAACAGTCGATAGACGAAACGATTTTTCTCGTCAATGCGGCGGCTGTAATAGCCGGAAAGGTCGCCGATTAACGCTTCCGGTTTGCCGATGCCGGAATTGCCGTCACGTTCCGTGTCCTTTATGAGCGCGTTGATTTTATTCGCCGTTTTGCGGTCGGCAGTTTGCCAAAAAATGTAATCGCGCCAACCGTCGGCGGTGAATTGGATTTTACCCACGCATCATCTCCTCCAATTCTTCCATTGTTTTGACCACAAATTCGCCTCTTTCACTTTGCCGCATTGACTCCGTGAGCCAAGCGATATTCGCCGGATGATAAAAAATATCGCCGTCCGGCGGCGGCAAGCCGGTTTCGACTTCGATAACGGGAAACGGCAACTGTTGCGATGGCGACGGAATAGAATTGGCTACGATTGACATCGTGTTTCTCCTGCGTGAACGGCGGGCAAGTTAAGCGCCGCCGATTTGGCGAATTTTAGACAGGAAGCATAACCGCGATTTTTAACGCGCAAAAAAGTTTTTCCGCCTCGCCTTTCGGAATTTGATAAAAAATCCGGCGCGTGAAAAACTCGCCGCCGCCGCAAACTTTCGGTGAGAGTGGACGCGCCGCTATTCCTTTCCGCGCGGCGATGGTTTTAATTCGACTCGTTTAGAAAAAAAAGAACGTGTCCACGAATTTTCACGAATTAGACGAATTTACACGAATATAAGAGCAAGAGATTTCTCACAGAGCAACAGAGGCACGGAGAGAGAAAAGAGAAAAAAAAGAAGCAAACAAATTCGGATTTTCTCTGTGCCTCTGTGCCTCTGTGCCTCTGTGCCTCTGTGAGAAACAAAAAATTTGGCAAGCGCCCTAACCTTCGCTTCGCTCGGTTTCGTGAAAATTCGTCTAATTCGTGCTAATTCGTGGACGAATCTCTTACTCCTAACGGTTTCCGAACCACTCTGTCCGCTCAAAGAAAACGGGAGGCAAAACCATGGCGATTTTCGGCTTGGAGTTATTGAAGAAATTTCACCGGCGGCACGACCCGATTGAGAATCCGCCGGCGGTGAAATGCAAGGGATGCGGCGAAATTATTCTCGTCAAGGTCTTGGAAGAAAATCTCGGCGTCTGCCAACTGTGCGGCTTTCACCGCCAGATTAGCGCGCGCACGCGCCTGCAAATCACGCTCGACCAAGATTCTTTCGTCGAACACGACGCCGACTTGGCGAGCAAAGACATCCTGAATTTCGACTGCGGCGGCAAGACCTATCAGGAAAAATTATTTGACGAAATGAAAAAGACCGGACAACTCTCCGCCATCATCGCCGGCGAGGGACGGCTCGAAGGGCGGCGCGTGGCGATTTTGGCGACCGACCCGTTTTTTCTCGCGGGGTCGATGGATTCGGTCGTCGGGGAAAAATTCGCGCGTCTGGCGGAATTCGCGCTCGCCGAGCGGTTGCCGCTTATCACCGTTTCCAGTTCCGGCGGCGGGGCGCGGATGCACGAGGGTATGTATTCGTTGATGCAGATGGCGAAGACGGCGGCGGCGTTGGCGCGGTTGCGCGAGGCGGGTTTGCCGTTTATCAGCGTGGTTACGGAATGTACTATGGGCGGCGTGTGGGCAAGTTGGGCGGCGTTGGGCGACATCATTCTCGCCGAGCCGGGGGCGTTAGTCGGCTTCACCGGACCGCGCGTCATCAAAACGACGATTAACGCGGAACTGCCCGCCGGTTTTCAGCGGTCGGAATTTTTGCTGGCGCACGGACAAGTTGACCAAATCGTGCCGCGAAGCGTCCTGCGCGAACGGCTAACCGCCCTGCTAAATCTCTTGCTCGGCAAAGTGGCGGCGGCGTGAAAGTAATTAACAATTCATAATTAACAATTGACAATTACGAAATAGACCTGTGTCTTAACTTTTTTTGTTGCTCACGAAGGCGCGTAAGAATTACAAATTAAAAATTACGAATTATGACGTAGTGAAGCGAAAGTTAGTGCGCTTGTCGGAATAAAATCGGGCGCGTTCAACGTTCTACCTCATCCGTAATTCGTAATTAATTTCTCTTCTCCGTTGCGAGCAGGTCTGTCGCCTACGCCGGCGTGGTAACGGCTTTCAATAAAATTTCGCCGGCGGCGACCGTTTCGGCGAACTCGATGTATTCGCCGACGCCGTGCGGCTCGTAGTAGCCGCAACCCATCACCACCGTCGGCAAACCTTTCGCGTTATAGACGTTCGCGTCACTGCCGCCGTTGGTCGGCTTTTTCACAAAATCGATGTTTTGTCCCTTGAACGCGCCGCTCAACAGCCGCACCGGCAACGCCTCGTCCGCCAGCGCGTAACGGCAGTAGTGCGTCTCAATATCGACATCCACCGTCGCCTTGCTGAAACGCGGATTTTTTTCGCCGCTTTGGTGAATGACCCGCGCCTCCCGCACCGCCGCTTCGATAATCGTCAGCGCGTTCGTCAAATGAAAATCCAACAACTGCTCGCTATGACTGCGGATTTCGTATTCGGCGTAACCGGTGTCGGGGATAATGTTCGCCGCCGTGCCGGACCAAAGGATGCCGAGATTTGCCGTCGTGCCGGGGTCAAGCCGACCGGACGGCAGACGCGACACGGCGCGCGCCGCCACTTGCGCCGCGTTGATGTGATTTTCAGGAAACGCCGCGTGTCCGCCGACGCCGCGCACCGTCAGATTGATTTGCACTTTCGTCGGCGCGGCGACAATTATTTCGTTCAGCGCGCCGTGGTCTAAAATAATGCCGCCGTCGAGTTTGGCGTAAAGTTTGGAGTCGAAATGTTCGACGCCGCTCAAACCGGTTTCTTCCGACACGGAAAAGACGAACAGCAATTCGCCGTGCGGAATTTTTTCGGCGTGGATTTTTTTCATCAGCGCCAACAATATCGCGACGCCGCATTTGTCGTCGCCGCCCAAAATCGTCGAACCGTCGGCGTGATAGCGGTCGGCGGTTTTGTCGTGAATTACCTGCGGCGCGCGGAGGTCGCCGACGGTGTCGAGATGCGCGCTCAACAACAGCGACGGAAAGGTCTTGTCGGTCGCCGGAATTTTGACGTAAAGATTGCCGCAGTTGCCGTCGATGGCTTTGCCGGCGCCGTCCTCTTTGAGAGCGTAGCCCAGTTCGGCGGCGACCGCGACGACGTAATCGGCGACCGCGCGTTCGTCCGCCGACGGCGACGGGATTGCCAACAACGCCAACAATGTTTTCCGCATAAACGCCGTATCAAGCCCCTTGCTCATAACTTTTCTCCACCGAGTCGCAAGACAGTATAAAACGCGCCGCGCGCAAAGCAAAGAGGCAGGTTTGTCCGCCGCGAATGAAAAAGCAAAAATTGGAATGATTTATCAAAATTAAAAAAGACCTCCCGTTTTCGTGGGCGGTCTTTTTTTTAGGCGCGTATTTCCCGTTCGTTTGGGATGCAAAGTTGGAGTGAGAAGAATAAAAACAATATAGGGGCGAATAATTATTCGCCCCTACCGATGTTCCCTACCAAACATTGCCGTCGGCTTTAGCCGGCTTTTTGGTGTCCGACGCCGCGGGCGGCTTTGGTGATTTTGCCCGCCTGCAAGCAACTGGCACACACGCGGACTTGTTTCACCACGCCGTCGATATTGGCGCGCACGGTTTGCAAATTGGGCTTGAACGTGCGCGGCGTTTTGCCGCTGATTTTCGCGCCCGAACCGCCTTTTTTCTTCGCCGCGCCGCGCCGCGCATACTTAATCCCGAACGTCGTCTTTTTACCGCAAATTAAACAGCCGTTAGTCATTGTCTTTTCCTTTCGTGAACAGTGGTCAGTGAACAGCGGTCAGTCGGTCAGTGAACAGTGGTCAGTGAACAGTGGTCAGTGAACAGTCGCAAATGATTACTCTGCTCACTGTCCACTGCCAACTGATTACTGCCCACCGCCCACTCGATTTTTGTTTTTGTTCGACAGCGGCAAGGTCTGCGATAATTGCGACGGTTGCAACCGCGATAATTTCGTCAATTGTCCGGCGGAGGGACCGAGCATTTTCGCCAAATTGCCGAGCGTGTCCGCCGTCGGCGCGGCTTGCGCTTTGAGATTTTCGTTTTCCGCCTTAATCGAATCATAGACCTCTTTGCGATGCACCGACACCGCCCGCGGCGCGTTAATGCCGATGCGCACCGCGTCGCCCTTGATGTCAACCACCGTTATCTCAATTTCATCGCCGATCATTATCGTTTCGTCGCGGCGGCGGCTAAGCACTAACATTGTCGCCCTCCTTGCCCGCCGCGCCGGGGAGCGTCCGTCCGGCGAAAATCTTGTAACGGGTCGAATAATCGGCGTTAATCAAGACCAACTGCATCCCTAACCGCGACGCCGAATTCATCACAATCGGTCCCAATAAATTCGCCGTCGCCTCCTGCGGATTTTCGGGAATCACTAAAATTAAACACACCGCCGCGTCTTCGGAATTCGTCAGTTTGAGAATTTCGCTCTCTTCCGGGCGCAACGTTATTTTGTATTCCGGCACGAGCAAATGCGCTTCGCAAATCACAAACGCCAAATCGGGAATATCCGCCGATTGGAGCCACTTGAAAATGCCCTGCTCGCCGCAATCGAAAATCACAAACCGCCGCGCGTCGCGGAAGCCGATGATGCCGCGCGGAAATTCAATCAGCGATTCGTCGGGCACTTCTATCTCGCCGAAACGACTGGTCAAAATGTTCATCGCCACTCCTTTGCGCTTAACTGCGCTTTAACAAATCCGCTTAACTGCGCTCTAACGAACAAAGCGCGTTTTCCGCCGTAACGGACAACGCGCTCGAACCATAACTTATTTCGCGGCACGTCGCCGAACTTTACGCTTCCGCTTTCGTCGTTTTTTCTTTGACGCGCCCTTCGACCAACTCGAATAACACTTGGTCGCCGCCGTCGCCGATACGGTGCGTCGGCAAATGCAAAATCCGGCAGTAGCCGCCGGCGCGCTCGGCGTAACGCGGTCCGATGTCCTCAAACAAACCCGCCACCACCTGCCGCGAATGGAGCAACGCTATCGCCCGCCGCCGCGCCGCCAACGTGCCTTCTTTCGCCAACGTAATCATCTTTTCGGCAAACGGTTTCGCTTCTTTCGCTTTCGCCGAAGTCGTGATAATTTTGCCGTGCTCAAACAGACCGCTCACCAAATTCCGCACCAACGCCCCGCGATGCGCCGAAGTCCGGTTTAAGTGTCGTCCGCGTTTTAAGTGTCTCATTTTTGCTTCCAAAAGATAAGAACCGATAAGGATTTTAAGATGGTTAGGGGGGGTTAAGCGGCGCAAGAAATACGCCCAAAACCCTCCACTGCTCACTGCCAACTGCCCGCCTTTTAATCGTTTTTCAAATCCATCCCAAACGCCAAGCCCATTTCCGCCAATTTCAATTTGATTTCTTTCATACTGGTTTTGCCGAAATTCTTGACGTTCAGCATATCTTGCTCGTTGTGTTTGACCAAATCGCGCAGAGTTTTAATTCCTTCCGCCGCCAAACAGTTCGCCGCGCGCACGCTCGGCTCCAACACCGACACCGACTGGTCTAACGCATCGCCTTTCGTCAATTCCGTCGTCAATTCGGAATTAACCACCACGCTTCCCTCGTCCGATTCGGGATTTTCGCGCTTAAACTCGCCGCCCAATTCCGGCATTTTAACGAACGGATTTAAGTGTTTGCGCAAAATCACGCCCGCTTCCATCAGCGCGTCTTCCGGCGTTAACGTGCCGTCGGTCCAAATTTCCAAGACCAATTTGTCATAGTTCGTCATTTTGCCGACGCGGGTCTCTTCGACCCGGTAGCGCACCCGCTCAATCGGCGAAAACGAAGCGTCCAACGGAATTAAACCGACTTCTTTCGGCAAATCGAAAGTGAAATCCTCGGCGCGCACAAAACGCCGACCTTTGCGGAAAACAATTTCCGCGTCAAAAGTTACTTTGTCGTCGATGATTTCACAAATCTGAAAGTTCGGATTAGCCACTTTCAACGTCGCGCAACCGGTCAAATCGCCGGCTAAAACTTTGCCCTTGCCTTTTTTGTGCAGACGCAACGTTTCCGGTCCTGGTCCGTCAAACGTCGCGCGAATGGTTTTGACGTTCAGCGCGATATTGATGACATCTTCGTAAATGCCCGGTATCGACGAAAATTCGTGCAACGCGCCCTGTAAACGAAGCGAAACCGGCGCCACACCTTCCAACGAACTCAACAAAACCCGCCGCAACGAATTGCCAATCGTTACGCCAAAACCGCGCTCAAACGGTTCAAAGACAAATTTGCCGTATTCACGAGTTAAACTCGATTTATCGACATCCGCCTGCGAAGGCAATTCAAATCCATTCCAACGAATCGGCATTGGTTTTCTCCATTTATGATTAGAGACGGAAATTTGACGCCAACCGGTAGCAAGCCAAACTCGCTCATCACACCCGGCGGCGCTTCGGCGGACGGCAACCGTTGTGCGGCAACGGCGTAACGTCTTCAATCGCCTTAATCGTCAATCCCGCCGCTTGCAGTCCACGAATCGCGCTCTCGCGACCGCTTCCCGGTCCCTTGACCTGCACCTCAATTTCCCGCATCCCGATTTTTTGCGCCTTTTCCGCCGCCTGTTCCGCCGTGCGTTGCGCCGCGAACGGCGTGCTTTTCCGGCTGTGCTGGAAGCCGCAAGTTCCCGCCGACGCCCACACCAACACATTGCCGTAAATATCGGTTATCGAAATAATCGTGTTGTTGAAAGTCGCGGTAACGTGCGCAATCCCTTTCGCCACGCTCTTTTTGACTTTTTTCTTCTTGTAAGTGCTCGCCATATTTTGCTCCAAAATTTATGGGAGGTGCTCCGCCCCGTGATAAGCCGTTTTAACTACCGCATCGCTTTGACGCTCTTCTTGCCGGCAACCGTCTTGCGCTTGCCCTTGCGCGTGCGGGCATTGGTGCGCGTCCGCTGTCCGCGCACCGGCAAATTGCGCCCGTGCCGGATGCCGCGATAGCAACCGATTTTCTTCAAACGACCGATATTTTGATTGATTTGCCGCCGCAACTGCCCTTCGACAACGTAATGTCCTTCCAACAACGACGCGATACGGCTTAATTCGCCTTCGGTCAATTTACTCGCGCGCGACTGCGGATTCACTCGCACTTCTTTGCAAATATCCAAAGCCGTCCGCCGCCCGACGCCATACACGTAAGTCAGCGAAATCGCGACGATTTTGTCATTCGGAATGTCAACACCTAATAAACGTGGCATTACTGTTCTCCTTATCCCTGCCGCATCTTATGACGCGGATTTACGCTACAAATCACTCGCAACACGCCTTTGCGCCGGATTACGCGACAGTTGTCGCAACGCGGACGCACCGATGGCTTAACTTTCATAATCGCGCTCCTTATCGTTCATTACAAATTGAAATCGGTTTAGAGCCATTAACAATTAACAATGCACAATTAACAATTAAGGAGTTAATTATCAAAATTTCGCGGAGCGATTTTTAGTCATCAAACTCCACCATTATTAATTGTTAATTGTGCATTGTTCATTAAAACTACTCTAACTCCGGTAAGTTATCCGCCCTTTATTGACATCGTAAGGGGACAGTTCAACCGTAACTTTATCGCCCGGCAAAATTTTGATAAAATGCTGGCGCATTTTACCGCTGATGTGCGCCATAACGATATGACCGTTGCTGATTTCGACGCGGAAATTAGCATTAGGCAGGGCTTCTTTGACCACGCCCTCCACCGGTATCGCTTCTTCTTTTGCCATAATAACTTCTTTGAAAGAGCAATTAAAAATTACAAATTAAAAATGGTGGAGTTTGATTTTCAAATTCGTTTAGCGCTATTATTTAAGTCCAATCTACTGCTTTTAATTTTTAATTTGTAATTACGTTTATGCGCTCAACACTTCCGCGCCGTTTGCCGTTATCGCGACCGTATGCTCAAAGTGCGCCGATAAACTGCGGTCGCGGGTAAAAACCGTCCACCCGTCTTTTGCCGTCAAGACCTCGTAGCCGCCGATATTGACCATCGGCTCAATCGCCAACACCATTCCCGCGCCAAGCGGCATATCGTAATTCTCTTTGCGGGAAATGTAGTTCGGCACTTGCGGCGGCTCGTGCATTTCCACGCCGATGCCGTGTCCAACAAATTGCCGCACCACCGAAAAACCGTTTTTTTCGGCGCACCGCTGAACCGCGCCGGAAATATCGTATAGCCGACCGTTCGGACGAATCGCCGCAATTGCGCTTCTTAAACACTCTTCCGTTACCGTCAGCAATTTTCGCGCTTTTTTACCGACCTCGCCGACCGGAAACGTCCACGCCGCGTCGCCGCAATAACCGTCGATTTTCGCGCCGACATCAATGCTGATAATTTGCCCGGCTTGCAAAATTCGCGTTTTTTTCGGAATACCGTGCACCACTTCATAATCGACCGAGGCGCAAATACTCGCCGGAAAATCCGGCACCTCGCTATTGCCGCTCGGATAATTCTTAAACAGCGGAACCGCGCCGGCGCCCCGAATTAAATTTTCCACCGCTTCGTCAATTTCCGCCGTGCTAATCCCCGGTCGCACCATTTCCCCGACTAACCGCAACGCGCGCGCCACTATCTTATTCGCCACCCGCATCTTCTCGATTTCCGCTTCTGTTTTTAGTATAGGATGATGCCGGTCTTGCCGCATATTATTAACAACCAAATTAGAAATTAAAATTAGCCGTTTCGCCCGTGAATCCGCCCATCGCCGATGCCGAAGCCCTCGTAATTGCGCATCAGCAAATAACTCTCGACCCGTTGCACCACGTCCAACGCCACGCCGACAACAATCAACAAACCCGTGCCGCCCAACATTCCCGCGATGGTGTAATCGACGTTGAGCGCGCGGCTGATAAATTGCGGCACAATCGCGATAAAAGCCAAAAACACCGAACCGGCTAACGCAATCCGCGTCATTATTTTTTCCAAATGTTCCGCCGTCCGCTGTCCCGGACGAATCCCCGGCAAATACATCCCGCTTTGTTTCAGATTATCCGCCATTTCATTCGGATTAAAGGTAATCGCCGTATAAAAATAGCAGAAAAAGATAATTAACAACACATACAACACCGTGTACCAAAACGCCCCCGGCGCAAAAAATATCGAGGACTGCGTGCCGAATTTGCCGTCGATAAAACCGAAAAAGAACGCCGGCAACGCCATAATCGCTTGCGCGAAAATAATCGGAATCACGCCCGCCTGATTAACGCGCAACGGTAGGAATTGGCGCTGATTCATATAGACCTTGCGCCCGCGCATCGCCTTGGACGCCTGTACACTCACCCGCCGCGTGCCTAAAGTTATCAACACCACCGCCAACGTCATCAGCACAAACAGGACTATCAACAACGAGACCTTGAACGTCGTCATTCCGCCTTGTTTGCCGAACGTCGAAATAATCGTCGTTGAAATCGCGCTCGGCATCGACGAAATGATGCCCGCCATAATCAACAAAGAAATACCGTTGCCGATGCCGAAAGTGTCGATTTGTTCGCCGAGCCACATCAAAAACACGGTGCCGACCGTCAAACCAATCACCCCGAAAAAGTAGAACTCATAACTCGTTATGCCGGGAACGACGAAATTAACGCCGCCGTATTTGTCCGATTGCGACAATAATATACTGCAAGCCATCACGGCTTGGACAATGCACAATAAAACCGTCGAAACGCGCGTGTATTGATTGATGCGCTTGCGTCCGGTGGCGCCTTCGCGGGAAATCCGCGCCAACGACGGGACAATCGCCACGAGCAACTGAAAAATAATCGACGCGGTGATATACGGCATAATGCCGAGCGAAAATATCGACCCCATCGCCCCGCCGGAAAACATATCCGCCATCGAAAACACCAACGCCGAGGCGTCGCCGCTGGCGCTCATATCGTCGATAAATTTTGTTACCACATTGTAATCTATCCCCGGCAACGGGATAAATTTACCCAAACGAAAAACCACCAACAGCAACGCCGTGGCGATGATTTTCCCGCGCAGGTCTTTTACGCTAACGACTTTGGCAATGGTCTCAAACATCTCTATGATTTCCGGGAACAGGGCTTTCCCCTATTACCTAATTCTTTCTATTTTTCGGACTTCTCGGATTTTTTGGCTCTCTTACCGGCGACTTCGCGCACTTCTTTGACCAACGCGATGATTTCGGTCTTTCCGCCGACTTTGACGATTTTTTCAATTGCCGCCTGACTGAAAGCGTGCGCTTTGACCGTGATTTTTTTCGTAATTTCGCCGGCGCCTAAAATTTTCACCAACTCGCCGCGCCGCACGTCTTTACCGGCGGCTTTGAGTTCGTCAATCCCGACCGTGGCGCCGTCGGAAAAATTTTCGTTCAACCATTCGAGATTGACCGGCAAATACTCCGTTTTGAATTCCGCGTTATTGAAACCGCGTTTCGGGATGCGTTGCCGCAACGGACTTTGTCCGCCGATAAAGCCGCGCAAAGCCGCCTCGCCCGCCCGCGCTCCCGCGCCTTTCATTCCGCGTCCGGCGGTTTTGCCGGAACCGCTCGCCGCGCCGCGCCCGACCCGATGACGTTTTTTCGCCGCTTTTACCCGATTGTTGACATCTGTAATGTTCATTTTTTTTACACCTGATTTTTTTAGAGCAATTACAAACTCGATTTACGCGCAAAAAAAGAGAAGCCACGCATAAACACTAAAAGAACTTAACACGAATTTCACGAAACCGAGCGAAGCGAAGGTTAGTGTGCTTTCCAAATTTTTTTGTCCGTTTTCCGGCTCTTTAACTTCGTGTAATTCGTGGACAAAAAATCTCTCTTTTTTAATTGAAGCGCTCTAAAAGCGTTTAGAGTTCAATTTGGCGCAATTTCGCCACCGTGTCTTTGCTCCGCAAATTCACCAGCGCGTCCATCGTCGCTTTGACCATATTGCGGCTGTTGGTATTGCCGACGCATTTCGTCAACACATTTTTCACGCCGCCGGCTTCTAAAATTGCCTTCACCGAAGTTCCGGCAATCACGCCGGTTCCCGGTCGCGCTGGAATTAAAATCACGCGCGAAGCGCCGTAAATGCCGATTATTTGGTGCGGAATGGTGTCGCCTTCGCTAATCTCAAAATCAACCAAACTACGATGCGCTTTTTTAATCGCTTTCTGAATGGCGCCGGGGACTTCTTTGGCTTTGGCATAACCGAAGCCGACGCGCCCTTTGCCGTTACCGACCGTAACGAGCGCGCCAAAACTAAGCCGCCGCCCGCCTTTAACCGTCGCCGAACAACGATAAATATCAATTAAAATTTCCGCATATTCGCGGTCTTTGACATCGCGTTTTTCCTTGTCTTTATCACGGTCTTTGCCGCGCCCACGCCGCCGGTCGCGCCGCCGCCGCCCACCGCCCGCTTCTTCTTCCGCTTCGGCACCGGATTCCGCCGCCGCTTCCTGCGCTTGCGAAACGGCAACCGCCGGTATTTCTTCTTCGTTACGTTTTTCAGTTTCAGCCGCCACGATATAACTCCTTAATTACAACTCGGTGCAATGGAAAAGTTTTTTAGAATTTAACGCCGCCCGCGCGCACACCGTCGGCTAACGCTTTTACCCGCCCGTGATATTTGCGCCCGCCGCGGTCAAAAACCACCGTTTCGATATTTTTGGCTTTCGCCGTCTGCGCCAATAATTCGCCGACTTTTTTCGCGCCCGCGATATTGCCGCCGCTTTGCCCGAACGCTTTGACGTTACTCGTCGCCGACGCCAAGGTCTTGCCCGCGACATCGTCAATTATTTGCGCGTAAATATGTTTAGCGGTGCGAAACACATACAAACGCGGACGCTCCGCCGTGCCGGTAATTTTATTCCGCAAACGCAAATGGCGGCGTTTCAGTTGCGCGTTTTTTTTAATAAAGGTATCCATTGCTTAACCCCGTTAATTTTTAACTAAATTCAAATTACGCCGAACCGAAACTCTTGCCTTCCAACCGCCGCGGCGTTTCGTCCAAATAACGAATGCCTTTACCCTGATATAAATCCGGCGGACGGATTTTCCGCAATTGCGCCGCCGTCTCCATAACTTTTTGCCGGTCAATACCTTTAACCGTAAAATCCATATATTCGCGACTGTTCGACTTGGGCAGTTCAAAGGTAATCCCCGCCGGAGCCGCAAATTTTACCGGATGGCAATAACCGGCGGTAACTTCCAACGCCGTGCCTTTTAGTTCCACCCGATAACCGGTGCCGACAATTCGCAACGTCCGCTCGTAACCGGCGGTAACGCCGGCAATCATATTCGCCAACAACGCCCGATACAAACCGTGCAACGACCGCAACGCTTTGGTGTCGTCGGAACGCTCGACCACCGCTTGCCCGTTTTCGGTTTTGAACGACACGCCCGCTTTAATCGTTTGGGTTAATTGCCCTTTCGGACCTTTGACCGTCAACAAACCGCCGGCAAATTTAATATCCACGCCGGCAGGAACAGTTACGGGTTTTCGACCTATACGCGACATAATACCACCAATTTCTGCGAATTAAAATTCATCAATTATTGATTAAAGAGATTAGTCCACGAAACCGAACGAAGAGAAAGTTAGTGTGCGTTCCAAGTTTTCCACGAATTATTTCCTTATCAATCGGTTAAACGGTTCTCATTCGTGAAGATTCGTGGATAAGTTATTTTTTAATAAACGGTGCAAAAAACCTCACCGCCGACATTTTTGGCGCGACATTCGCGGTCGGACAGCACGCCTTGATTGGTGCTGACAATCGCGATGCCCAAACCGTTCATCACCGACGGAATATCGCTCACTTTACGGTAACGGCGGCAACCCGGCGTCGAATAACCGTTAATTTTCTGAATGACAAATTCGCCTTCGGGACCGTATTTCAACGCAATTTTCAAGTCGTTCTGATACGGTTTTTCGACAATCTCAAAACCGCTGATGTATCCCTCGCGTTGCAACACTTCGGCGATGTTCAACTTTACTTTCGACGACGGCATCTGCACTTCCGGCTTGCGTTGCGCCAAAGCGTTGCGTATCCGCGTCAACATATCCGCTATCGGACTGGTCATACTCATTTTATCTTATCCTCTTTTTAATTTACGTTTTCCGTTTCACTCTTTTCGCCGACTTACCAACTTGATTTCATCACGCCCGGCAATTTGCCTTCGTTGGCGAGTTTGCGAAAACACAGGCGACAAAGTTTGAATTTACGATACACCGCCCGCGCCCGTCCGCACAGTTCGCAACGGGTATAAGCGCGGGTGGAAAATTTCGCCGGCTTTTTCGCCTTGACTTTTAATGAGGTCCGAGCCATTGGTCTATTCCTTTTTATCCCGTTCCACGAACGGCATCCCTAACAATTTCAGAAAACGCTTGCTCTGTTCCGCGCCGGCGCTGTTCTTAATCACAAACGTAACGTCCATCCCCAAATTGTATTCCGCCGCGTCGGTATTAATTTCCGGGAAAATGTTAATATCCTCGATACCGAGCGAATAATTGCCCTGCTTGTCGAACGCGCGGTCTTTGACGCCCCGGAAGTCGCGGATGCGCGGAATCGCCACGTTAATCAAGCGGTCGATAAATTCATACATCCGTTGGCGGCGCAAAGTAACGCGGCAACCGATTCTCTGCCCTTCGCGCAAATGAAAGTTGCTAATCGCGACTTTCGCCGTCGTTACCGCCGCCGCCTGACCGGCAATCAGCGTCAAGTCCTTTTTCGCCACGTCCAGAACTTTGGCTTCGTCAATCGCTTTGCCCACGCCCATATTCAAACAAACCTTCACCAAACGCGGCACCGCGTTGATATTTTTGATGCCGAATTCCTCGCGCAACGCCGGCACGACTTCTTTTTGATATTTTTCTTGACTGAGCGACATTGCTTATCTTTTGCCTCCCGGAAGTTCCGTGCCGCTCAATTTCGCCACGCGGACACGCCGACTTTTCGTTTTTCCTTGGTCGGTAAATTCAATCGTTTTCGCGCCAATGCGCGTAATTTCATCTTTCGTCGGGTCAACCAACATCAAATTGCTTAAATGAATCGGCGCTTCTTTTTCGATGCGCCCGCCGCTGTTCGGGTCATTTTTGTCGGTGCGCTTTTTGTGGCGATAAACCGTATTCAAACCGCTCACCACCGCCCGCCCCGACGTAAAATCAATGCTGACGATTTTACCCCGCGGTTGCCGGTCGTCCGCCGCGCCACGCCGTTTGCCGGAAGTCCCGCGACCGGCAATCCGTTGCACCAAATCGCCGACCCGCAATTTGGTCTTTATTTTTTTCGCTACCTGAGCCATATTTTTATTCCTGCCGGAAAACAGAACAATTAACAATGCACAATTAACAATTGCGGAATTAGTTATTAGAAATGGCGCGAAGCGATTTTTAACTTGTCAAACTCCATTATTTTAATTGTTAATTGTGCATTGTTAATTATTACTGCAAACTACCATTACCCGTAAATATAACTTGGACAACTACACCACTTCCGGCGCCAACGAGACGATTTTCATAAAATTCTTTTGCCGCAACTCCCGCGCCACCGCCCCGAATATACGAGTGCCGCGCGGATTGTTTTCGCCGTCAACCAACACCACCGCGTTGCTGTCAAAGCGAATCGACGAACCGTCGTGGCGTTTCACCTCTTTTTTCACCCGCACGATAACCCCTTTCGCCACCGCGCCTTGTTTAATCGTCGGCGAACCCGGAATCGTTTTCTTAATCGCCAACACCACCACATCGCCCAAAGACGCATAGCGGCGGCGCGTGTCCCCCAACACCTTGATACACATCGCTTTTTTCGCGCCGGTGTTGTCGGCGACATCTAAAATGGTTTGCATCTGAATCATAATAACCACCTGTTCCGGCTAATTGGAATTTTTCAGCACTTTCACCAAGCGAAAACATTTCGTTTTCGACAATTTGCGGGTTTCTTCGATTTCGACGAGGTCGCCGCTTTTCGCTTCGTTTTTCTCGTCGTGCGCCGCGAACACCGAGCGGCGATTCACCCGTTTTTCATATTTCGGGTGTTTCACCGAAACATTGACTTCAACCTTGATGGTCTTGTCCATTTTGTCGCTGGTTACCGTGCCGACAATCGACCGGCGGACATTTCGTTTTTGCTCGCTCATTTGGCGCCCTCGCTTAATTCTTTTTCCCGCTTAATCGTGTAAAGACGAGCCACATCGCGTTTCATTTTTTTCAAATCCGCCGCGTTCACTTCGTCGCCCATCGCCACCGCGCATCGCGTTTCCAAAATTTTCTTTTGTTTGTCGGCAATATCGCTCAAAATCGCCGCCTCGGACATCGCCCGAATTTCGCCCGGTTTCATACCGTATGCCTCCGTTCCGTCATACACGTTTTTACCGGCAACTTATACGCCTGCCGACGAAACGCCTGTTGCGCCAACACTTTATCCACGCCGGCAATCTCAAACATCACCGTGCCGGGTTTAACCTCCGCATACCAATACTCAATATCGCCTTTACCCTTGCCCATACGAGTTTCCGCCGGTTGCGCCGTCGCCGAGCGTTGCGGAAAAATGCGGATAAAAATCTTGCCGCTCCGCCCCAACAACCGGTTCGCCGCCACCCGCGCCGCCTCAATCTGTTGCGACGTTACCCGTCCGGTTTCAAGCGATTGAATCCCGTAATCGCCGAAAGCCACGGTATTATTTGTGGTCGCTTTGCCGCGAATGCGCCGTTTCTGCATTTTGCGGTGCTTGACCTGTCTCGGCATATTCGCTGGCATTATTTACTCTCCTTGGCGACCATATCGACATCGCCTTTGTAAATCCAAACTTTAATTCCGATGTTGCCGACCGTCGTCGCCGCTTCGGCGAAACCGTAGTCAATAATCGCCCGCAGTTTCTGCAACGGCAAGTTGCCGACCGTGTAACCGTCGGCGCGAGCAATTTCCGCGCCCGCGAGCCGCCCCGCAACCCGCACTTTCACGCCGAACGCGCCGGCGTTAACGCAAGTTTCCACCGCTTTTTTAATCGCGCGGCGATAATTAACGCGCTTGACAATTTGCTCCGCGATACCCGCCGCGACCAATTGCGAATTAAGTTCCGGTTGCTGAACTTCACGAATTTTAATCTGGATATTGCGTCCGCCCGCGATTTTCCGCAGGTCGCCGCGAATTTTATCGACTTCCGAACCGCGCCGCCCGATGACCAAACCGGGACGCGCCGCGTGGATAATTACTTCGATTTCATTTTGGTCGCGCTCAATTTCGGTCTTGGCGATATTCGCCGCCGCGAGATTTTTGTTGACGTATTTGCGGATGTTGAAGTCCTCGCAGATGTATTGCCCGAAATGCTGTTTGTCGGCATACCAGCGCGATTCCCAATCCCGCGTTACTCCCGTCCGAAACCCGATTGGATGAACTTTCTGTCCCATCTGATAATCCTATGTTTGCCGCAATTAAAAATTTTCTTTGATAAAACCTTATCTGAATTTATTCCCCGCGCACATCCAACTCGACACACAAATGGCTCCGGCGGCGAACGTAAGGATTAGCCATACCGCGCGAGCGCGGACGGAAACGCTTAATCCGAAAACTTTCGTCCACCCACGCTTTCGACACATACAATTTATCAACGTCTTCCACGCCCAGATTTTCGGCGTTGGCTTGCGCGCTACGCACCACTTTATAGAGCAATTTCGCGGCGCGTTGCGGCGCGAACTGCAAAACCGACAACGCCATCCCCAAATCCTTGCCGCGAATCAAATCAATAATCAAACGGGCTTTGCGCGGACTGAGCGGCGCGCCACGATGTTTCGCCAAATAAGACATTTTGCCATACCCTCAATTCTTAATTGTTAATTAACTTTTGTTGTTACCGCTATGACCGTGATACGTGCGCGTAATCGCAAATTCGCCTAATTTATGCCCGACCATCGCCTCGGTAACGAACAGTCCGACGAATTTATGCCCGTCGTGGACGTTAAAGTTATGCCCGACAAATTCCGGCACAATCGTGCAAGCCCGCGCCCACGTTTTAATCGGCTCCCGCGCGCCCTTTTGCTTTTGCTTGATGACCTTGCCGAACAACTTATCGTCAACGTAAGGTCCTTTTTTCGTAGAACGTCCCATCTTTCAATTCCTAATTGAGAATTAAGAATCAAGAATTAAGAATTTCAGATTACTCCAAAACTCCCAATTCCACACCCTTATATTTACTATTTTTTCTTCCGCCGGCTGATAATCATCTTATTACTCAGCGCTTTGCGATTACGGGTTTTGCCGCCGCGAGCATACACGCCCGTCGGACTGCAGAAGTGTTTGCCGCCGGCGCGTCGCCCTTCGCCGCCGCCGAGCGGGTGGTCAATCGGGTTCATCGTGCTACCGCGCACCGTCGGACGAATTCCCATATGGCGCGTCCGTCCGGCTTTGCCGATATTGACCATCGCCTGGTCTTCGTTGCCAACCACGCCAATTGTCGCTCGACAGCGAATATCGACTTTGCGCATTTCGCCCGACGGCATCAACAAAATCGCCAAATACTGCTCTTTCGCCATCAGCGTCGCCGCCATTCCCGCCGAACGCACAAACTTGCCGCCCTGCCCCGGATTCAACTCGATATTATGAATTTGCAAACCAAGCGGGATATTTTGCAACGGCAAACAATTGCCGACTTCCGGCTCGGCTTTTTCCCCGTTCGTCACGCGCATCCCGACGGTCAACCCTTTCGGCGCGAGAATGTAGCGCTTAACGCCGTCGGTGTAATGCAACAGCGCGATATTCGCCGTCCGGTTCGGGTCGTATTCAATCGTCGCCACTTTCGCTTCGACGCCGTCGCGGTCGAGGCGCTTAAAATCAATTTGCCGATACAGACGCTTCGCGCCGGAACCTTTATGACGACACGTAATCAAACCGCGATTATTGCGCCCGCCGGTCGGCACCAACGTTTCCGTCAATGTTTTTTCCGGCTCATCGGTCGTGATTTCCGCGTAATCCAACTTCGTCATCTGCCGCAACGAAGGCGTCAACGGATTAAATTTTTTAATACCCATTTTCAACCTGTCTTTTTTCAAGCCGTCAAACGCGAGAATCACGGCTAAAAATTTTTATTTCAGAATGGAAATCGTCTCGTTTTCCCGCAACCGCACGAACGCTTTTTTAATCGAAGCGGTGTAACCGACTTTCGCGCCGCGCCGCCGTTTTTTCGGATTCGTGTATAACGTGCGCACACCGACCGGCGTTACGTCCCACATCTCTTTCACCGCCGCCCGCACATCGTCTTTCATCGCGTCGTTCGCGACGACAAAGACATAAACATTTTGCTTCGTCGTGCAATCGGTGGCTTTTTCGGAAACGTAAGGATATTTAATGATATTTTGCGCGTTCATTATTTGGCCTCCTGCGAAACGGCGAGCAACGCCTCTTTGGTGAAAAGGAGGCGGTCGGGTTTCAACACGGCATAAGCGTGCAAATCCGCCAACGGTAGGATTTCCACCCGCGGCAGATTGCGCACGCTCTTGTAAAGATTTTCGTTGTAGCCCGACGTTACCAACAAACACGAGCGGTCGATTTTCAGATTTTTAATCACCGTCGCGATTTCTTTGGTTTTCGGTTGTTCGCCGACCGGCAAACTATTGACCACGACGACTTCTTGTTCACGGAGTTTGCCGAGCAAAGCGCTTTTCAACGCGGCTCTTTTGGCTTGACGCGGCATATCCAAGCGATAATCGCGCGGTTTCGGTCCGTGCGCCACGGCGCCGCCGCGACTGCCCACGCGACCGCGATAACCCATACGCGCGTTGCCGGTGCCTTTTTGCTTAAACGGTTTGCCTTTGCGACAGATAATCGCGCGACGGTTTTTCGTGTAATGCGTGCCCAAACGTTGGTTCGCCTGAAAAGCGACAATCGCCTGGTGCAGTAAATCGTAGTTGACAAACTTGCCGAGACACGACTCGTCAAAACTAATCGTCTCGACCTGCTCGCCCTGTTGGTTATAGACAGAAAGTTCCATCGTTCTCGTTCCCGAAAAAAATAGCGTCCGCAACCGCTCGGCGGACACCGCTTAACCGCGTCGTTTTTCTGCGCGCCCGTTTTTCCGGCGCGTTAAATTCGTGAGGCGAATATCGTATGAAAAACCCAACGCGCCGCAATAGATTTTTTTTGTTTTTTTCCGCCGCGCGGGATTTTTTTTTCGCGACGGACCCAAAGCGCGATAAACGCCGGTTTTTCCGGCGTTTATCCGGCATAACGCGCGCCGCGCGCCGCCGCGCGAACGCCTTATTCCGAATAAAATTGCCGCGCGGCGGCGGATTTTTTGGCGACGGGAAAGAGCAGAGTTTAGAGTTGAAAGTTGAGCGTTGAGAAAAAAAGCGGATTTATTTTTTAAGCCGCGCGAAGCGCAACCGCCTTCTCAACTTTCAATTCTAAACTCGTGTTACGCGGTCAACCGTAAAACCGTGCTAACTACCGGCTCGCCCCGCAGGGGCGTGATGATGAATAACCGGCGGTGAAGCGGGCGTTTCGCCCGCGTAACCGCCGGATAACGCCGAAAATAAATTAGCCCCGCAGGGGCGAAATTATGAATCGACGCCATACAAAATAACCCCGCCCCGTGCGGGGCTTGTCGTGCGGTGGCGCTTTTCCGGCGGTTACGCGCTTCGTGCTCCACCGCCGGTTATGCATAATCACGCCCCTGCGGGGCGATTAGTGGAATAACAAATCGGGCGGTTTTCTACCGGCATTTCGCGCCTACGGCGCGATTTCTCAACTCTCTACTCTGAAATTTTAACGGCGCGAAGCGCCGGTTAAAATTTCACATTCACCCCCGCCGTGAACATCGACAAGTGTCCGCCGTCCCAGAGGCGTTCGTCGTAGCGGGCGGAGACCTCGTATTTGTCTTTGATGAGCGTCGTCAGCCCGACGCCGAGCAACGCGCGGTCTTGCGCGACGCCTTGCACTTTGAACTGATTGGTCAAGGGAAGTCCCCAGAAACTCGTCGTCGTCGTCGCGTCGTTCGAGTCGAGGTATTCGTGTTCCCAGCCCGCCCAAATTTCCGGCAGAATCGCGAAGCAATCGTTCACGCGGAACAGCCGCCCGACGCGCGCCTCAAGCGCCTGCAACAACGACCAATTGTCGTAATCGTGATATTTGACCGACGGCGACGCGCCGTATTCGCGATGTTCGGGGTCGTGCAGATAGGTCATTCCGAGCGCGTAGGACGGCGTGATGAAAAATTCCGCCGGCAAAGCAAACGTGTAACCCGCGCGGTTATACAGCGAGAAATCAAAGCCCGTGCGGTCGCTTTTCGCTTTTTCGTTGGCGCCAACCGTTCGCTCGCCGTTCAACAAGTGAATGCCGAATGTCGGCGACGACGTAACGAATAAATTGTCCCACGTAAAATTACCGTAAAGACCAAGGCGTAACGTATTGTCGGTAACGTTGCCGAGCGAATGCGTGCCGCCGTCCGGCGTTTTCTGTTCGGAATGATTCCACGAGTAGCCGAACAACGCGCCAAGTTCGAGTTCTTGCGACAGTTTATAGCCGACGCCCGTCGCCACGCCCGCGCCGCCGAAATCCGAACCGGCGTAACGGTTGCCGTGGCGGGAATAGTTGTCCTGCGAGCCAAAGCCGCCATACGCTTTGATAAAACCGGCTAACGAGCGGTCGCCGGAACCGGTCGCTCCGCCCGCCGCGGCGCGACTTCCGCCGCCGGCAAGCGAGTTCAAGGCGACGCCGTGAACGGCGGAGTCGCAGAATTGTTGTCCAATCGCGGTGTTGAATTGTTGCACGCTGTCAAGCACCAACGCCACTGCGGTCGCGGCGTTTTTACCGCCGCCAATATCGCTGTCCGCGCTACCTGACGCGATTATCTTTTGCACGGATTCGACGAATTCGGCGGCGGTTCCGTTATGGGAAAATTTGCTAACAAGTGCTACTAGAGCATCCTCGCCACCGCCCCAACCGTCAATCCAAATGTTTAAAGAATCGGTCATATCTATCATCGAACCGAATTCGGCGACATGAGTAGTATAAATCGTCTCGATACCGGTTGCCAATGCCGTCCAATACGACCCACCATTCGGCGCAATGGCTTTTGCCGCTTTGATTTTATCGCCTAACGAAGCGGGAGAGTTGTCTCCGTTCTTTAATCCGGTGAAAACGGTTAAAACCGCACTGACAGAACTGCTGGGATTAGAGATAACGATACCGGCGACGGCGTCGGTAAAGTCGTTGGTTTGGGCTTGCGGAGTGAATGGATTGAATGAAAACAGCGCGGCGGCGAAAAGCGCCAACACGCGGCGTTTGCAACTCAATGATTTAAGCGAATTGGCAAAAACGGGGGGGGGGGGGGTAAGTGTCCCGTTGACGGTTGCCGAACATTTTTCACTCCTTTTTTTTATGGGGAAAAGGGAATAAGGAAAAGTTGAAAGAAGTTAGTGGTGATTTTAACCAAATCATTCCGACCGACGCCGCGAAGCGGCAACGTGTAACAGCCCAGCCCAAAGGAAAATCGGCTTTATGATTTTCCGGCGGGCTGGGTTAGCGTTGCCGAAAAAACGTCGGCGCTCTGTAAGAGCAATGGAAATTTTTGCATTGCCCTTAACAGGGCGCGTAATTTATTGGCGACTTTTTACCCAGCGCGTTGCGCTGGGCTGTTACGCTTTGCCGCTTCGCGGCGACGGTCGGAGATTATCAAAAATCGCTTCGCGCAAATTCAACTCTCAACTCTCAACTCTGCTCTACCGCGATACACCGTTCACTTATCGAATCGCCGTCTTTCCTTTCAGAATGAATTTCCGGTTTTTTGGTGGAGGTTGAAAAAACGCGAATAGAGGTTCAAGAAATGCAAAAAAAACTTAATCGCAACTTCGATTCTCACTCCAACCGCCCACTGCTCACTATTCACCGCCCACCCCCCCACTTTTTTATCGGCAAAAGTTGCAGAGTCCGCTAACGATTTGCCGATATACCGGTGAACTAATTCCGGTTAAAGGCGCGGGCTTTCGCGTTTCCGCCGTTGTTTCGGCGGCTGTTTTCACAAAAATCAAACCGTTGCCGCCCGTATTTTCCGGCGGCAAAAAATCAGGAAAGGTCTTTATGCGCAATTTTATTTTATGTCTGACGCTGGCGCTGACGGCGTTCCCGGTCGCCGCCGCCGAACTTTCTATCGACGACGTGTTGTCGGACAACCTTGCCGCCGATGCCCCCGCCCCCGCCGCGGACGAAACGCCCGCGCCCGTCGCGCCTGCTCCCGCGCCCGCGCCCGACCGTCCGCTGACGGTCAATAAAATTTACGTGCGCGGCGGCTACGTTACCGAAAACGAAGTCAAGGACAAAATGGGGACGCGCGAGGGAATGACGCTCGACAAGCGCGTTCTCGAAGAGGATTTTCAGCGGCTGTATCGCCTCGGCAAATTCGCCGACGTGCAGATAAAACAGGAATTGGTGCCGGGAAGCGACGACCGCGTCAACATTACGGTTTTACTGCGGGAAAAGGATTTGATTAAACGCATTGCGTTTGTCGGCAACCAGAAATTCAAAGCCAACAAATTGCTTGAAATGGTGAAAAGCAAAAGCGGCGAGCGCTACGACGAAGGGCAAGCCGCCCGCGACGCGCGCAACATTGAAAACGAATACAAAACGAAACTCTATTATTTCGCCAAAGTCGAAGTCGAGCCGGAGCCGTTCGAGGACGGCGTGAAACTGACGTATCGCATCGACGAAGGCGGGCAAATTTGGGTGCGCGACGTGATTTTTCGCGGCAATTACCGCTTCACCGACGCGACGTTGCGGACGGCGATGAAAACGCGCAAAAGCAGTTTTTTCACGCGCGGACAAATCAATCGCCGCGACTTCGAGCAAGACCTTGAACGCCTGCGCCTGTTCTATCAATCGAACGGTTATTTGGACGTTACCGTAACCGAGCGCCCGTTTCAACTGACCGCGCAAGACCCCGGCGCCGGCTGGTTCGGACGGCGCGAGGCGTATATCTACATCGACGTTGACGAAGGCGAGCAATATCGCGTCGGCGCGGTGGATTTCGAGGGCAATATGTTGGTGTCGAGCGACGACTTGCGCGGCGTGGTCAAGACGATGCCGGGGAAAATTTTTAATCCTATCGCGATGGTCGAGGACGCGCAAAAAATCAAAGAGACCTACGGCTTGTATCCGTCGAGCCGCTATTTTACGGTCGTGGTGCCGGAGCGGATTTTAACCGAGCAATCGCGCGTGGTCGATGTGTTGTTCCGTATTCGCGAAAGCGAGCAAGTAACGGTCGAGGAAGTGCAAATCGTCGGCAACGTCAAAACGCAGGACGACGTGATTCGCCGCAACGTCGAAGTGTATCCCGGCGAATTGCTCGACACGCGCCGCTTCAACGCGAGCAAGCGCAATCTCGACAACTTAAACTATTTCAACGCCGACACGCTGACGGTCGAGGCGCTTGAGGGCTCGTCGCCGGAACGCGCCAAAGTGGTGATTAACGTCGAGGAAGTGCAAACGGGCAAGGTTACGGCGGGCTTCGGCGTGTCGTCCGCCGACCCGTTCTCGGCGAACCTCGGCATCGAACAGCGCAACTTCGATTTCACCAACACGCCGTCGTCGCTGAAAGAATTTCTGACCGGCAAATCGTTTATCGGCGGCGGACAATACGCGGCGATTAACGGCTCGCTCGGCACGAAATCGTTCAACACCGGCTTCGATTTCAACAATCCGTGGGTGTTCCACCATCCGGTCAACTTCGGTTTCGGACCGTATTGGCGCGGCTACGAGTGGGACGAATACACCGACCGCCGGCTGGGCGCCTACGTTACCGTCGGGCATAAATTGTGGAATCCCAACTTGCGCTTCAACCTGACCTATCGCTTGGAAAACGTGGATATGGCATACATTCACGACAGCGCGTCGTATTTGATTAAAAAAGAAAAAGGCGCGCACACGCTCAGCAGCATCGCGCCGTCAATCACCTGGGACAGCCGCGACAACGCCTTTGACCCGGAAAAAGGCGAGCAGGCGTCGCTCACCTATAAACATTACGGTTTGGGCGGCGATTACAATTTCTGGAGTTTGTCGGCGCGGGCGCAAATTTTCTATCCGTTCTTCACCGACAACAAAAACCGCAACTGGTATTTGTCGGCGCGCACGGAAATGACGACGATGGATATTCTCGGCAACACCGACCATATTCCGGTTTATGAAATGCTTTACGCCGGCGGCATCGGCTCGGTGCGCGGCTGGAAAAACAACAACATCGGTCCGCGCGACGGCGACAGCCAAATCGGCGGCAAGACGCGCCAGACCAATTCGCTCGAAGTGTTCGCGCCGATTTACGACAAGTTGATTAAAGGCAGTTTCTTCTTCGACATCGGCGCGGTGGACGCGGACAGTTTCTCGTTCGGCAACGGCGACAAAAATCTCGGCTTGGGTTATCGCGCCAGCGTCGGCTTCGGCTTGCACGTGAAAACGCCGGTGTCGCCGATGCCGATTCGCTTGTATTTCCCGATTCCGCTCAATCAACAAGCCGGCGACCACGTCGAATGGGTGCAGTTCGCGTTCGGGGCGATGTTCTAAAAAAGTGAGCCGTTTGGAGTTTTTTTTCATCAATCCGACAGTCGCCCCGCAGGGGCGGTGCGTAACAACCCAGCCCAAAGGAAAATCGGCTCTTTGATTTTCCGGCGGGCTGGGACATTGCCGAAAAAACACGACGGCGCTCTGTAAGAGCAATGCACTGCCCTTGCAGGGCGCGCGTTTGTTAGGAAACGGTTTTTCCCAGCGCGTTGCGCTGGGCTGTTACGCTCTGCCGCTTCGCGGCGGCTGTCGGAATAATTATCAAAATCGCATAACAATTGTTAATTCTCACCTTCCCGTCGCCGCCGTTTTGGGCGGCGGCGTTTTTTTTGCGCCGATGGCGGGGCGCTGGCACGCCGGTTGCATATCCGGCGGCGGCGGCGCGATTGCGGCGGCAAAAAACGCCTGTCCCGCCGTTTCGGCGCGAACGCCGCCGGCAAACTAACGGACTTTCGGTTTGAAAAATTAAGGAGGATAGAATTATGGCTACCGGCGCAATGACCGTGGTTACCAACCTCAACGCTCTCAACACCCAGATTTCGCTCAGCAAAAGCAATCAAATGCTGTCGAAGTCGTTGGAAAAACTGTCGTCCGGCTACCGCATCAACACCGCCGCCGACGACCCCTCCGGCTTAATCATCAGCGAACAGTTGCGCACCCAAGTCGCGGGGCTGACCCGCGCCAGCCAGAACTCGCAGGAAGCGTGCAACGTCATCGGCATCGCCGAGGGCGCGCTCATCGAAGTCAACGCGATTCTGACCAAGATGCGCTCGCTCGCCATTCACGCCGCCAACAACGGCGTTACCGCGCCCGACCAGGTCGCCGCCGACCAGTCCGAAGTTGACAGCGGCATCCAAACCATCGAGCGCATCGCCAGCACCACGCGCTTCTCCGACCAGTATTTGCTCAACGGCTCGAAAGGCATCGTCTTCGACTCGACCACGACCGTGGACACGTCGATGAACCATTCGCTCATCAACGTTGACGGCACGCGCATCGACCAGGTGTTCAAGCGCGTCGGCACCTCGCTGACGCTGAGTTTTTCCGGCGTCAACGACGGCACGACGATGACGCAGGCGCAATGGGATATGCAGGCGCGCCGCGCCTACGTCGAAGCCGACAAGTCGCAAAACGCGCTGACGCAAATCGACGACGGCAAAATCACCGCCGGTCAAATTTTCGTCGTTACCGGCACGCAAGGGTCGCGGCAATTCACTTTCGCCAAAGGCACCGAACTCGGCACCATCTATCAATCCATCAACAACGTCAAAGACAGCATCGGCGTCGGCGCGACGTTGATTTTCAACCACGACGTTACCGGCGTGAACATCACCACCGAAGGCGGGACGAATTTCAACGCGGAACTGACCATAACCTCCGGCGCCAAAGTCGGGATTTACAATTTGGGCGGCGACTTTATGCCGAAACCGGTGGCGGGCGGCGTGGAGGGCTACGAGTTCAAGAGCGGCGTGTATGGCGTCGATTTCTCCACCAGCGGCGTGAATATGCCGCAAGAAAATACGTTGGTGCCGGGCGTCAATCTCGACGGCGAAGGACGGATGTATCTCAAATGGGTCAGCCCGATTAACTATATCGCCTTCAAGGACGCCGATATGACGATGGAGGTCGGACGCGGCACCAGCGGCAAACCGATGGGCGCGACCAATAATTCCGGCGTCGAAAAAGCGCAGTTGATTATTTATGCGTCCGGCGACCAACGGCTCACCGAAGGCGGCGCCGTCAATCCCGATTTGTTCGCGGCGGCGAACACGTTGCCGGCGCCGGTCGCCGACGATATTTCGGTGTTGCAATTCGCGCAACACATTGAATTGAACGAAGATTATCAGCAGGGCAAAAACGCGCTGGAATTAGACCAATTGCAAGCGGTCGTGGACGCGCTCGGTTTGGTCGCCGGTCTCAAAGACGATAAAACCGGCGACCTGACCCCGCCGGAAATGACCGCCGGTTGCGCCAGTAATTTGAGCGGCATCAATCTCGGCGTGAACACCGACGAAAACGGCAAACTCTATTACAAATACATCATCGGCGAGGACAGCGACGCGACGACGACCGACGGGCAGACGCTCACCGTCGAGGTGTATCGCAACGCGAATATGAACGACGAGGATTTAGTGGCGCGCGGCATCGCCACCTACAACGTGAACGACACTACCGGCGGCGCGGCGGAACTGCTGAACGTGCCGATTTTCGCGATGCCGATGGACGACAATCAAGGCAAACCGTCGGGCATTTACGGCAATTTGGTGTTCAACTTGAACAATCAGCCGGAGTCCTTGCGGACGGCGCAACTCGGCGCGGAATTTTCCGGCTCGACGCGCTTTAACGAAATCGGCTTGCGTCTTTACACGCAGGAATACGGCTCGCAGGAGTATCTCCGTCTGCAAAACATCGAAGGGCAAATGTTCGGGACTTACAAAAATCCCGCCAGTCCCGTCGAAAAACTCGAATTGTTGCCGGTGGGCAACACCTCGCAGTTATACGGCTCCGACGCGACGATTTACGTCAACGGACAAGCCATCAAGACGCAGGGCTTGACGGCGAATATCACGACGCCGAACTATTCGGGCAAACTCGTATTCAACCAGGGCGCCCCCGGCTTGACGACCATCGCGCAAGTCGGGCAAGACGTGGGCGGACTTTACAGCCGCGGCGGCTCGTTGCAGGCGGTCAAAGCGACGGACAACAATTCGATTTACGACCCGACCGACCCGGCGTATTTGACGTGGGTAACCAACGCGCGGCACACGACGACGGAGACCATCGGGCATTTTGTCGGCGGAATGCAGTATCAACTCGGCGAAGGCGCGGGCGACCAGGAACGGACTATTTACGCCATTCCGTCGATGACGATGACCAACCTCGGCAAGATGTCGGCGAACGGCGTGCGCTATTCGTTGCAGGACGTGTTGTCCGGCGGCGTGGCGTCGCTCGCGAACGACCCGGTGCGCGCGATGGCAATCGTAACGCAGGCGGTTACCGACGTTACGGAATTGCGCGCGCGGCTCGGCGCGTTCCAAAGCAATATGTTGCAAACGAACATCAATTCGCTCGACGTAACGGTGGAAAATATCCAGAAAACCGAAAGTTCGATTCGCGACGCGGATATGGCGCGGGAATCGACCGAGTTCACGAAAAACCAAATCCTCGTCCAAGCCGGCACGACGATGCTGGCGCAGGCGAACCAGATTAACCAGAACGTTTTATCGTTACTCGGCGGTTGATAGAAATTGGTCGCCAATAATTTGCGGCAGGCGCGGTGCGGAATTAAAAATTACAAATTACAAATTAAAAATTGTGAGGTTTGATTCTCAAATTCGCTTCGCGCCATTTTGATAATTCTTCCGCAATTTTTAATTTTTAATTTGTAATTTTTAATTTGGAAATGGTCTAACTTTTAATTCTTAATTGATAAGAGGTGCCTTATGTCCACCACTTTTTCGCCCGGCGCTTATGTCAACACCAACATCAACGCGCTCGGCACGAGTCGTTATCTCGGCGGGAGCAACCGGATGTTGACGCAGTCGCTCGCGCGGCTGTCGTCGGGCTACAAAATCAACGTCGCGTCCGACGACCCGTCGGGACTGCAAATCAGCGAGCAATTGCGCTCGCAGGGGAGCGGCATCACGCGGGCAATTCAAAATTCGCAGGAAGCGTCCAACGTCATCGGCATCGCCGAAGGCGCGCTCATCGAAATCAACAACATCCTGACCAAGATGCGCCAATTGGCGATTCACGCCGCCAACGAAGGCGCGACCTCGCCGGAGCAAGTAACCGCCGACCAAGCCGAAATCGACAGCGGCATCCAGACCATCGACCGCATCGCCAACACCACGCGCTTCTCCGACCAATTTTTGCTCAACGGCTCGAAGTCGCTGATTTTCCGCGCGTCCACGACCGTCAACGACCCGATGGACAATCCGCTCATCGACGTGACCAATTCGCGCGTGGACCAAATTGCCAAACGCGGCGACCAGGCGCCGCTCGCGATAAATTTCACCGGCTACGATACGACCAATCCGGGAATGCCCGCGCTCGGCGACCGGCAGGCGCGGCGCGCCGTGCTGGAATGCGACAAGACCTTGGCGGGCAACAACAACACCAACGCTTGGGTGCCGGACGTGATTGACGGCTACCTCACCGCGCCGCAACGTTTCATTTTGACCGGCAACAACGGCGCGAAAGCGTATTCGTTTTTAGACGGCACGCATCTCGGCGTCATCGCGCAGGGCATCAACAATTCCAAAGGCAGCACCGGCATCGGCGCGACGCTGACGTTCGACAGTTCCGTTTCCGGCAGTCGGGTGGATTTGACGGCGATGAGCACCGACGGCGCGGCGGCGGCGAGCGGCGACCGTCTCGCCGGACAAGCGGCGATTTACAACCATAGCGGCGCCGGCGTGGCGGCGGTTTCCATCAACACCGACGGCGCGACTTTTAATGAAAACGCGCTGGTGCCGGGAATGAATTTAGACGGCGACGGGCGGATGTATTTGCGCTGGACGGACGCCGCGACTTACGTTGCCTACAAAGACGAAAATTTCACGATGGAAATCGGACGCGGCAAAACCGGTTCGCCGATGACCTCGTCCAACAATTCCGGCGTCGCGGCGGCGCATATCACAATTACCGCCACCGCTCCCGCGCCGCAACTTGGCGCCGTAAGCGTTTTGCAATTCGGGCAACAGTTTGAATTGCGCGACGGCGCGACGGACGGCAGTTTTGCCGCCAACGGAATGAAACTCGACGAAATGACCTCGCTCACCACGGCGTTCGGTTTGGATATGACCTCCGGCGCGTCGTGCCTCAGCGGGATTCGGTTGCAGGACAACACTTCGGAGGACGCGCGGTTGTATTTCGGCGTAACTTACGATGAAGCGAAGCAAGAAACCACGGTGAAAATTTTCACCGACGGCAGTATGTTGCCGCAATATTTGGTCGCCGCAGGCACAGCCGACGCCTCGTCCGGCAATCCGTATCAAGTCGCGGTGCAAGAGGTCGATTATCAAGGCAAGCCGTCCGGCATTTACGCGACGTTATCGTTGGGCGCGGTCGCCGATTTGACGCAACGCATCGAGGGCTCCGGCACGCTCGAATTTAACCAACTCGGTTTGCGCGTGTATAGCGACGCTTACGGCTCGGAGCAGTATTTGCGCGCGCAAAATCTCGAAGGGCATTTGCTCGGCGGCTACGCGGCGAGCGACAGTTACGAACTGCAACCGATTGCCGCCGGCGACACCTTGCAAGCGACGGGCGGCGACGCGCTGGTCGCGGTCAACGGGTCGGTCGCGCACACGCAGGGCTTGTCGGCGAGCGTCTCGTCGCAAAGTTATTCCGGCGAATTGCGGTTTTACGCGGGCGAGTTGGGAATGACGACGCTGGCGCAAGTCGGGCAGGATGTCGGCGCGCTCGCGAGCCGCGGCGGGGCGTTGCAGGCGGTCGCGCCCGACCCCGGAGAAGACCCGTTCGACCCGAACTCGAAGGGCTATTTGAGTTGGGCGACCAACGGGCGGCACAACACGAACGAGCAAGTGCGCGATTTTGTCGGCGGAATGCAGTATCAATTAGGCGAAGGCGAGAACGAAGTCGAGCGGACGATTTACAGTATTCCGTCGATGGCGGTGGCGAACCTCGGCAAAACGGAAGTCCGGCTGAACGTCGTCTATTCGTTGCAGGACGTGTTGTCGGGCGGCGACGCGGCGCTGGCGCAAGACCCGGTGGCGGCGATGAAAATCATCCGCCAAGCCATCGACGACGTTACCGGCACGCGCGCGCGGCTCGGCGCGTTTCAAAAAAATATGCTGGCGACGAACGCCAATTCGCTGGAAGTAACGGTCGAAAACATCACGAAAACGGAAAGTTACATCCGCGACACCGATATGGCGACCGAGTCCACGGAATACACCAAAAACCAAATCCTCGTCCAAGCCGGCACGTCGATGTTGGCGCAAGCCAACAAAATCCCGCAAAACGTGCTGTCGCTGTTGGGGTAATTTTTGAGAGTTGAGAGTTTAGAGTTGAGAGAATGAGCGCGAAGCGCGGCGTTATAAAATTCCCCTCTACGGAGGGGTGGCATCGCGACGGTTCTATGTCGCGATGACGGGGTGGTATTTCGCGTTGTCCCTGTTTCGGCAACCACCCCGTCAGTCCGGCAAACCGCGCCGGACTGCCACCCCTCCGTAGAGGGGAATTTAATTTGCCGCGCTTCGCGCATTGCAATCGGCGGCAATAAATTGCCGCCGAAAACTGTCCACTGCTCACTGCTCACAGCCCACTTCATTTCAACCACAATTTCGGTCCGGCGGCGAGGAAATCGCCGAGCGCCGTTTTGCCGGACAGCGCTTCCGCCAACCGTTGCCAATTGAAGGCGTCCTCGTAGGCGAAGACCTGCGGATTTTTGCCGGCGAGATGAGCGGCGTAGGTCAGCGCGTCGTCGTGGTAACCGAGGCGGTCGGCGAGTCCGTTTTTGACGGCTTCGGCGGCGGTGAAAATTTCGCCGGTCGCCAACGCCGCGACTTTTTCGCGCGGCAGTTTCCGTCCGTCGGCGATAATTTCGACGAACCGCTGGTGATACGCGCCGACGATTTTTTCCAACCGCGCTTTTTCCGCCGGCGTCATTTCGCGAAAAATACTGCCGAGGTCTTTATTGTCGGCGCTTTTAATCGGCTCGACTTTGACGCCGATTTTTTTCAGCAATTCGCCCAATTCAAAATGTTCCATAATCACGCCGAACGAGCCGATTAAAGCGGTCGGTTGCGCGAAAATAAAATCGGCGGGCGCAATCACGTAATAGCCGCCGCTCGCCGCCATATCGCCGACCGCCGCGACCACCGTTTTGCCCGCTTCTTTCAGTCGCAAAATTTCGTGATGCAAGCCGTCGCTCGCCGTCAAGCCGCCGCCCGGCGAATCGACTTCCAACAACACGACTTTCACCGTCGCGTCCTCGGCGGCGGCGCGAAGTTTTTTCGCGAGCGCGTGCGCGACGCCGTCGCCCACGGCGTCGTTGCCCCAACCGCCGATGACGCCGTTTAGCGCAATCAGCGCGACGCGCTCGGTCGCGGCGCCGGCGACGATAATTTTTTCGCTTAATTTATCGCCGGTCGAGTCGCCGCCGAATTTGCCGATGCCCACCGCGAAAATCAGCGTCAACAACAATAACAAGCCGCACAGCGCCACGACCGCGATAAGCGCGTGACGGAAAATTCCCCACAGACAGCCGGCGGGCGCGTTTTTGGGAAGGTCGGACATTTGGGCGTTCCTCTTTTTTTAAAACGGGCTTTAGCCCAAAATAAAAAATACGGTCTCCTTCCATCGGCTTTCGCCGAATGCTTGGGCTAAAGCCCATTGTTTAAAGGGACGCTGACCACGCGCTAAAGCGCGTGGCAATTGAATAGAGCAACCACTCAACTTTCGACTTTTCACTCATTGTCCGAGCGCGCTACGCACGGCGGGCAGTAGGTCTTCGCGGTAGGTTACGCCGGTGAAACGTTGCGTTTCGCGTCCGTCGCGCAACACCATCAGCGTCGGGTAACGGCGAATGCCGTATTTTTTTATCGTCGCGTTGTTGGGCGCGATTTTGACGAAGCCGACGTTGAGCGCGTTTAAGTCCGGCGTGATTTCCGGGTTGTGCCGGTCTTGATATTTGCACGACTCGCAAGAAGTGGAATGAAAATAAATCACCGTTACGCCGGACGGAAACCGCGACGCCAAATCCACGGCGCCGTCCGCGACCGCCCCGCCGCCGCCGGACGAACTCGCGCAACCGGCGATGACCAAGCACACCGCCAACCAACCAAAAATGCGTCGCATAGTTTTTTCCTTTTTTAGAATTTACAGTGAGCAGTGGGCAGTGAGCAGTGAACAGTGGACAGTTGTGGAGTTTTATTTTCAAGTCCGCAAGCGGACTGCTAACTGACCGCTGTCCACTGCCAACTGTTTTACTTCAACGCGGCTTTGGCTTGTTCGACGACTTGTCCAAATTCCGCCGGATTGCTGATTGCCAATTCCGAGAGGACTTTGCGGTCGAGCGTGATGGCGGCTTTTTTCAGACCGTCGATGAAGCGGCTGTAATTAAGGTTATGGTCAAGCAACGCGGCGCTGATGCGGGTAATCCACAACCGGCGAAATTCGCCCTTGCGCGCGCGGCGGTCGCGAGTGGCGAACCGTTCGGCTTTCAAGACCGAGTGTTTGGCGACGCGGTAGAGTTTGCTCCGCCCGCCAATCATTCCTTTGGCGCGTTTGAACAAACGTTTTTTCTTATGATGGCGAGCGACGCCGTAGGTCGAACGGGACATTTTTATCTCCTCATTTTAAGAATTAAAAATTAACAATTTACACTTAACAATTGCGGAGTTTGATGACAAATTAACAAGGGCTAAAATGGTTAATTTTTAATTGTCATATGGCTAATCGACTTACAGCACCAACATTTTCTTGATGATTTTCGCGGCGTTGTTGTCGAGGACGTGGACGCGGCGGAGTTGACGCCGGCGCTTCGGACTTTTGACGGCGCGGCGGTGCACCGAGCCGCACGGTTTGGCGACGACTTTGCCGTTTTTCGTAACGCGCACCCGCCGCACCAACGCTTTACAAGGTTTCTGCTTTCCCATTTTTATCTCCCGTTAAAAGAAAGAGCAATTACAAATTAGAAATTAAAAATTACGAATGGAGGATTGGTCTTAAAAATTACGCGAAGCGAATTTTCTAACCGAACTCCTCCAAAATTTTTAATTTGTAATTTTTAATTTGTAATTAAAAAATTATCAAACTACTCTGTTTTCACGTTAGAATCGGCGTCATTATCGTCCTCATCGTCGTCCGGCGCGTTGCTGTCGTCTTCGGGCAGGATTTCCGGTTCAAGCGTGATTCCTTTTTCTTTGGCGAGGCGTTCGCGTTCGGCGCGGAGTTTGGCGACGACGGCGGCGATATTCGGCACCGGCGTCAGCAACATCGTCATCCGCTTGCCTTCTTTGTTCGGCTTCGACGAAATTTGCGCCACGTCGGCGACGGCTTTGGCGATGCCGAGCAACACGTCGCGCCCCATTTCCGGGCGGTCGTTTTCGCGGGCGCGAAATTGCAAGGTGAACAGCACTTGGTCGCCGTTTTCGATGAACTGCCGCGTTTGTTTGACCTTGATTTCGAGGTCGTGTTTATCAATGCGAAAACTCCGCAGGCGCAATTGTTTTTGCTCTTGGGTCTGGCGTTTGCGCTCGGCTTCGTGTTCTTTCTTTTTTTGCTGATAGAGGTGCTTGCCGTAGTCCATAATGCGGCACACGGGCGGCTTGGCGGTGGGCGATATTTCGCACAGGTCAAGTTCGGCTTTGCGGGCGCGCGCGAGCGCCTGCTCAAACGGGACAATCCCGACCATCGCGCCGTCTTCATCGACCAACCGCACTTCTTTCGCGCCGCGAATTTCTAAATTCAGGCGCGTCTTTTTGCTTTTACTGCCGGTGTTAGTGTTAATGGCTTCTCCCTCCGCAAGAACAATTAAAAATTAAGAATTTTGGTCGGTGGCGACGCTTTCCGGCGGTTACGCGCGTAAAAAACACGCGCTCCACCGCCGGTTATTCATCATTTCGCCCCTGCGGGGGCTTTTAGCGGAGATAAATAAATCAAACTCCACCATTTTTTAATTTTTAATTCGTAATTTTTAATTGTGTTACGGAGTGCGCCACAGACGTGTGCATTGAAAAAATGCCGGAATGTCGTGTTGCGCGCTCGTTTAGGCGGCGAAGCGAAATTTCCGCTCGCGCGACGGCGGCGCGAGCGCCGCCAAAACCGCAGTCGGAAGAGCGCCCCCGCCACGGCAAAACGGCGTCAATTTAAGAAAACGGCGCGGCAAGTCAAGCGGGCGGCGATGCGGATAAAATTCGCGTCGGGAGTGCGTCGGGACTGAGTCCCTTTGACTATTGCCGCCGGCAAAATAAAATCCCGCGTTTTCGCGTCGGGCGTGAGCGCCAAAGGAATCACGATGGGTAAAAAGCGATATTGGGTGATATTCTTGCTGCTCACGGGGGTGGGCGCGGGCGTTTTTTATTTTCGCCGTCCTGATTATCAGGGGTGGTTGCTCGCCGCGGAAAAACCGTTGTTGACGCAACTCGAAGACGCGGCGAAATTTTATCTGCAAGGCGAATACCGCCGCGCCGAAGCCGGTTTTGTCGAAGCCCTGAAAACGGCGCAGGCGAACGATGTCGCCGCCAACGAGAAGTGGCGCGAACTGCCGATAAATTCGCGGCGGCGCGTCCTGCCGGCGCGGATTTTTGCCGACAACGAAAAGACCCAAAAACGCGACGGCATCGACTATTTCAAGCCCCGCATTTCCGAGGCGGCTTACGGTTTGGCGCTCGCCCGCTTCGGCGAACTGCAAACGCGCTATCGCTTAAATCTCGCCGACGCCGACGGTTTTTCGCCGCCGCCGGAAGAACTGAAACCCGCGTTGGACGCGCTGGCGACGGGCTTGGCGATTTCGCCGCAAAGCGAATCGTTGCGGTTGTTGAAAGCCGAAATTTTCGCGAAATGCCGGCGTTACGGCGAGGCGCTGGCGACCCTCGACGAAGTGCTGTTGATTAGCGCCAAAAGCGCCGAAGCGTATAACCTGCGCGCGCTGATTTACAGCAGTCCGGCGTATTTGGTGGACCGCGACAATTGGGAAATCAACAGTAAAAAGGCGTTGGCGGACTGGGAAAAAGCGACCGAATTTTCGTCGCTGAACGGGACGAAATTGCCCGACCCGTTTTTCAATTTGGGGATGTATTACGCCACGCCGCCGGAGGGGTTGCCGCTACGCGCCGACGACGCCGACCGCGCCCGCGAGTATCTGACCGCGTATCTGAAAATCGTCGGCAACCTTGACGGCGACGCCTCGCCCAACGCGGAAATCGCCGCCGCGGCGTTGGCGAAACTGCCGAAAAATTAGGGTGAAAAAATGCCGAAACGTTATACCGCCGCCGAGTTGACGCGAATGTTGAAAACAGACGGTTGGTTTTTGGCGCGAACATGCGGTTCGCATTTTCAATATCATCATCCGCTTAAAACCGGAACGGTAACTGTCCCGATGCATACCGGAACGATTAGCCCGAAAACGGCGAACAGCGTTTTGCGACAAGCGGGATTGAAAGGCGGTGCATAAAAATGGCAAAAAAATATCTCGCGTTGGTCGAATTGGAAAAAGAAATTCCCGGCGATGTTTTGGGGGTGGTGTTTCCCGATTTGCCGGGGTGTATTTCGTGCGGCGACACTTATGACGAGGCGTTGCGCAATGCCGAAGAAGCGCTTGCCGGTCATTGGGAAGACGCGCGCGACCGCGGCGAATTGTTGCCGCCGCCGCGACCGTTGGCGCAAATAGAAAATGAATGGGAGGATTTTCCGCTGTGGCAAAATTCCCGTTACGCCGCCGTGTGGATTGACGCGACCGTTCCGCAATGGCGCGAAAAATACGAACCTTCTTTGACGTAAAAACGGCGCAAGAATTGCGTCGATGGTGTTTCTTGAACCGCAGAAAGGGATATTTATGAACAGTTCTATTGGCGCCGATTTACTGAAAAAAATCAGTTCTAATCGCGCGCGCGTCGGCGTCATCGGTTTGGGGTATGTCGGTCTGCCGCTGGCGATTGCCTTTGCCAAAGCCGGTTTGCCGGTAACCGGTTTCGACATCGACAACGACAAAGTCGATGCGATTAACGCCGGCAAGTCCTACATCAAACACCTGCCCGCTGCGCAAATCCGCGAAATCACCGACCGGAAAAATTGTAGCGCCACTTCCGATTTCACCCGTCTGCACGCCGCGGATTTGGTGGTTATTTGCGTGCCGACGCCGCTGACCGAGCATCTCGAACCGGACCTGCAATACATCAAAAGCACGGTCGCGCTGGTCGCGGAAGCCGTGCGGCGCGGGCAGTTGATTGTGCTGGAAAGCACGACGTATCCCGGCACGACGCGCGAGGTGGTTTTGCCGGCGTTGTTGGAAAAACGCCCCGACCTGAAAGTCGGCAAGGACTTTTTTATGGCGTTTTCGCCGGAGCGCGAAGACCCCGGCAATCCCGAACACTCGCTCGCCAACACGCCGAAAGTCATCGGCGGCTTGACCAAGGACTGCGCGGAAATCGCCGGCGAGTTGTATCGGCGAGTAACGCCGAATTTGGTTTTTGTGTCGTCGCCGGAAGTCGCCGAAGCGACGAAATTGTTGGAAAACATTTTCCGCGGCGTCAACATCGCGCTGGTCAACGAGTTGAAAATCGTCTTCGACAAAATGGGACTCGACGTGTGGGAAGTCATCGACGCCGCCCGCACCAAGCCGTTCGGCTTCACGCCGTTTTATCCCGGTCCCGGCTTGGGCGGACACTGCATTCCGATCGACCCGTTTTATTTGACGTGGAAAGCGCGCGAATACGACTGCGCCACGCGCTTCATCGAATTGTCCGGCGAAATCAACCGCGCGATGCCGGAGTATGTGGTCGGGCGCTTGGCGGGCGCGTTGAACAAAGTCAAAAAGAGCGTCAGCGGCAGTAAAATTTTAATCCTCGGCTTCGCCTACAAAAAAGACGTGGACGACGACCGCGAAAGTCCGAGTTGGAAATTGCTGGATTTGCTGAAAAAACAAGACGCGAAAGTTGACTATCACGACCCGTTTATTCCGAAACTGAAAAAGACGCGGCAGTATGATTTCACGCTGTCGTCGTCGCCCTGCACGGCGGCGAGCGTGGCGAAATACGACGCGGTGATTATCGCGACGGCGCACAGCGGCGTCGATTACGAGTTGGTCGGCAAAAACGCCAAAATCATCATCGACACGCGCAACGCGATGGCGGGCGTCAAAGGCGTCAAAGCGACGGTGGTGAAAGCGTAATCAATTACGAATTAAAAATTACAAATGATTGATTGCGGAATAGGATTGTTTCCAAAGTCGCCGCGAAGCGGCAAGGCGTAACAGCCCAGCCCAGAGGAAAATCGGCTCTTTGATTTTCCGGCGGGCTGGGTTGGCGTCGCCGGAAAACGCCGGCGCCCTGTAAGGGCAATGGAATTTTTTGCACTGCCCTTTTACAGGGCGCATAAAATTTATGGGCGATTTCTTTACCC
>JAISJR010000044.1 GCA_031261425.1 Planctomycetota bacterium | reverse complement strand
GGGTAAAGAAATCGCCCATAAATTTTATGCGCCCTGTAAAAGGGCAGTGCAAAAAATTCCATTGCCCTTACAGGGCGCCGGCGTTTTCCGGCGACGCCAACCCAGCCCGCCGGAAAATCGATACCGCCGATTTTCCTTTGGGCTGGGCTGTTACGCCTTGCCGCTTCGCGGCGAATTTACTAAATCCTACAACCCATTCGTCATTCGTAATTTTTAATTCGTAATTTAGTGGTTATGCTCTTCCTCGCCGTTCTGGAAAATCGGCTTGAAGGTGAAATTCCCGTTGGTGAAATTTTCTTGGAAATAGTTGAACGCCCGCGCGCCAATCGGAATCAGACCGTTCATTTGCGGGATAACTTCCGGCGCGTAACGCAAATTGCTTCGCCCCGCCTGCGTTTCATAACGGCGCAATTCCGCCACTTCCGGCGCGGCGTCGTTGACCGGCGGAATGTTGACCGCGAGCAACTGCGCGACTTCATAGCCCGCCTCCGGTTGCGCGACCGCCTGCGGCGCGGTTACCGCGCCGATGGTCAAATTCGGCAATTCGCGCCACGCCGCCGAGTCGAGTTGCGCCGCCGTGCGCGTTTGCGGCGGATATTTATCGTCGGTCTCGTTTTTTTGCCACGCGGCGGCGATGCCCGTCGCTTCGTCCAACGCCTTCTTTTCCGCGAGTTCGCCAATCAACGCCTCTTTCACCGCCGCGAGCAACGCCTCGTCGCGCTTGCCGTCCACGACCAATTCTTTCGCCGCGCCGGCGCGATAGTCAACGACGCGATATTCAAGCAAGCCGTGGTCGCCGCCCACCGGCGATTGATTGTCAACGCCCTGAATCGCCATGCCGCGAAAATCGCGTTGGAACGGCAACAGAATTTCCGCGACCGCTTTTTGTTTCGCTTCCGGCGTCGCCGCCGCGTCGGACGCCTGCGTGATTTGCCGGTCTAAATAATCGAGCATAAACGCCGCGACCGCGAAGCCGCGCCGATTTTCGTCCGCGTTGTCGGCGGCAAAAATTTCTTCGGCGGTTTGCGCCGCGCCGGTGTCGCCCGCTTTCAATCCTAATTCTTGCAGGCGCGGGTCGGCGTTGATTTCGGCGACCGTTACGATGTCGGTATGCTCGCCCGTCCGGTCGCGTTGCCGGATAAAATCCCGGAAATCGCGGCGCAAAACGTCGCGCGCCCGCGCCGCCCGCTCCCGCTGACGCAATTCGGCGATAATTTTTTCGCGCACGGCGGCGAGCGGCTGATACGCCGTCGCGGTCGGCAATTTTTCCGCATCCGTCGCGGCGGGCGTGGTCGCGGCGGGCGCGGACGTTGCCGCATTTTCAGCGGTGGGCGCCTCGGCGAATTGCTCTTTGTTAGCGTTGTAATAGTCGGCGATTTGCGCGTCGGTGATATTCGGCTCTTTACCCAACACGATGAACGGCGCGAAAACGTAGTCGAGTTGCCAGCGGCTTTTATTCCACAAAAACGGATAACGGGCGCGATTCGCGGCGGTTTGATGCGAGCGGATAAAATCGGCGGCGCGGGCGGCGAGCGCGGGCTCGTCGAGTTGCGCGATTTCGGCGGCGGCGGCTTCGCGTTGCGAGGCAAAAGTTACGACGGCATGTTTGCCGGTGTAGGTCGAGTGTTCCTGCGCGTTTTGCAATTCGGCGAGCGGCGCGGGAACGACCAACGAATTGTCGAGAAGCGCGAGGAATTTTCGCGCCAATAAATGTTCGCGCACGGCGAGTTGATAATTGTAAAGGTCGTCGAGCGGCACGGCGCGGGACGCGAGCGTGCGCTTAATCCGGTCTTGAAATTCTTTGGCGTCGTTGCCGGCGTAGCCGACTTGGGCGCGGATGAACGTGCCGACTTCCTCGTCGGTTACCGCGAGTCCGTGCCGCTTGGCGTCGGCGGTCATCGCATACAGCAGATAGGCGGTAACACTTTCGTTGGTAATCGGCTGAAATTGTTGATTGAAAGTCAGCGCGCCGAAATACGACGGACGCCCGTGGTTGATGCCGAACAGGCGGCGCTGAAATTGGTCGAATTCGTTGTAGGAAAGTTTTTTGCCGAAAGCGGAGCCGATGGTTTGCGACCCGCCGTCGCCCATAAACATCCCGGAAAAACCGAGCAGAACAAACGACGGAATGACGACAATCGCAATGCCCCAATAGATGAGTTTTTGCCGGTCGCGGAATTTTTGCAGAGCCACGAGGTAATTCCTTATATGAGGGGTTGAAGTGATTTACGGCGCCGGCGCCCGTTCCGGCGCGAAAAAGACCAAACGAGGGCGTCATTATGCGCACTCCGCCGGTCGTTGCAAGTTTGGGCGGACATATTTAGAGTTGAGAGTTGAGAGTTTAGAGAGTGGAGAGCGTGGAGTTTTAATTTTTAGAGTGCGCGAAGCGCTTCCACCGCTAAACTCTAAACTCTAAAAACTGCGTTCAGAGCGCTTAACCTCAATTCCCCAAAAAAGGAACCCCGCCGATGAACTCGCCCGCCGAAGAAGACCTCTACCAAAATCCGTTAATCACCCGTTACGCCTCGCGCGAGATGGCGACGCTGTTTTCGGCGCGGCGGCGCACCGAAACATGGCGCGAATTATGGGTCTATCTCGCCGAAGCGGAGCGCGAACAAGGGTTGAAAATCACGCCCGCGCAAATCGCCGCGCTGAAAAAAAATATCGCCAACATTGATTGGAACGTCATCGCCGAGCGCGAGAAAAAAGTCCGCCACGACGTAATGGCGCACGTTTATGCGTTCGGATTGGTCGCGCCGGTCGCCGCGCCGATTATTCACCTCGGCGCGACCAGTTGTTACGTTACCGACAACGGCGACCTGATAATTATGCGCGAGGCGTTGCGCTTGCTTGCCGCGAAAACCGCCGCCGTGATTGCCGCGCTCGCCGATTTTGCGAAAAAACACCGCGCCCTGCCGACGCTCGGTTTCACCCATTTTCAACCGGCGCAACCGACCACCGTCGGCAAACGCGCGACGTTGTGGGCGCAGGATTTGGCGCTGGATTTAGCCGAAATCGAACGCCGCGTCGCGGAATTGCCGTTGCGCGGCGCGACCGGCACGACCGGCACGCAGGCGAGTTTTATGGAACTGTTTAACGGCGACGAAAAAAAGATTGCCGCGCTGAATAAATCACTGCTAAAAAAATGCGGTTTCGCCAAATTGCTGTCCGTAACCGGTCAGACCTACACGCGCAAACTCGACTCGCAAATTCTCGCCGCGCTTGCCGGCATCGGCGAAAGCGCCCATAAATTCGCCACCGATTTGCGCCTGCTCGCCGGCAAAAAAGAAATCGAAGAGCCGTTCGAGAAGAGTCAAATCGGCTCCTCGGCGATGGCGTATAAACGCAATCCGATGCGCAGTGAGCGGATTTGCTCGCTCGCGCGCTTCCTGATGAGTTTGCCGGCGAACGCCTACGCGACGCACGCGACACAGTGGCTCGAACGGACGCTCGACGACTCCGCCAATCGCCGCTTGACTTTGCCGCAGGCGTTTCTCGCCGCCGACGCGACGCTTGAACTTTGCGCCAACGTCGCGAACGGCTTGGTGGTTTATCCGAAAATTATTGAGCGCAATTTAATGGCGGAATTGCCGTTTATGATGACGGAAAATATCCTGATGGCGGTAGTCAAAGCCGGCGGCGACCGGCAGGAATTGCACGAAAAAATCCGCGAACATTCGCAAGCGGCGGCGGCGGAAGTGAAACAACGCGGGCGCGACAACGATTTATTATCGCGCCTGCAAAACGACGCGGCGTTCGCCGTCATTGCCAAGGATTTCAAGCGCCTCGCCGACCCCGCGCTGTATGTCGGACGCGCGCCGGCGCAGGTCGATGACTTCGTCAAACAATGCGTCGCGCCGCTGAAACGGCGCTACGGCAAAACCCGGCAATTAGGACAACAGATTAAGGTGTAGGCGGACGGGTAGCGATAACTCACGTTACGCGCAGAAAAAAAGAGAAGCCACGAATGAACACGAAAAGAACTTAACCCGAATTTTCACGAAACCGAGCGAAGCGAAAGTTAGTGGGCTTTCCCAATTTTTTTTTGCCTGTTTTCCGGCTCTCTAACTTCGTGTTAATTCGTGTAATTCGTGGACAAAAAAAATCTCTCTTTTTTATGCGTAAAAATTCGCGTCTTGGGGTTGACCGCGTAACACGAGTTTTTAATTCGTAATTATTTGACATACCGCGTAATCGCGTCGGCGATGCGGCGGAAGGTGGCGCGGCGCAGGTCGTCGTCGTCGCGCAGGAGCGTCAGGCGGAAGCCGTTCAGCGGCGTGTGGAAGCCCGACAGCGGCGTAACGCAAATCCCCTCCGCCCCCATCAGGTAATAGGCAAACCGCTTGTCGTCAGCCACGCCTTGCACGATGTTCTCGACAATTTCCCGCGTCGGCGCGCGGTCAATCGGCAGTTTTTGTTGTCCGTTCAACACGCCGTCTTTGAAGACGATGGGATAATAAAACGCGCCCTGCGGCTTGGGTAGAATCAGTTCGGGCAACGCCCCGAAAATTTCCGCCGTTTCGTCGGCGCGCGCGGCGAATTTCGCGGCGCGCGTCCGCAAATGTTCGGGATAACGCACGTCGCCGAAGACCAGCGGAATCGACATTTGCGGCAACGTCGTCGCGCAGACCTCCAACATTTTCGCCGTGCCGAGCGCTTTCACATATTCGGCGAACGCCGGATGTTTCCGCGCGTTCAGAATTTCAATCCAACCGCACCGCGCGCCGGGCCACGGATATTCTTTGCTGATGCCGCGCAAGGCAATCGCCGGCACGTCGCCGATGATTTCGCTCAAATGCCGCGCTTTGCCGGTGAAATTCAGGTGCGTGTAAATTTCGTCGCAAATGATGAACAGTCCGTATTTCGCCGCGATTGCCACCATCTCGCGCAACTCGGACTCGGCATAGACCATTCCCGTCGGATTGTCGGGATTGACCAGCGCGACGGCGACGACTTGCGGATTGTATTTGACCAAATTGCGGAGTTCGTCGAGGTCGGGGCGCCAGCCGTTTTGCGGGTCGAGCGGAAAGGTGATGTTTTCGTAACTGCCGCGTTTGCTCTCGTTCGACAGGTGCGTCGAATAACTGGGGCTGGGCATTACCACGCGCGCGTCTTTGCGGATTAAATCGTAGATTTTATCGACCGCGTCGGCGATGCCGTTGACGAATAAAATATCGTCGGCGGTTACTTGCGCCCCGCCGCGTTTGTTGACCTCGCCCGCCAAAAATTCGCGCGTTTCCAAAATGCCGCGGCTGTGGCAATACGCCCACGCGACTTCCTGTTCGAGCAGGTCGCGCACGACGGCGCGAATCCACGGCGCGACTTTTTCGCCCATCTGAATCGGGTCGCCGATATTTTCCCACGTCATCGACCGTCCGCTTTTTATCAGCCGATTCCCGACCTCGACAATGTGGCGAATCTCATAGTTAATGTTGACCGCGCCCTCGTGAACAATACTGCTACGCATAGTCGTCTCCCGAAATGGTTTTGACGTTTCAACGGCGGGGAAAAAACCAATTAACAATTAAAAATTAACAATTAACAATTTTGGAGTTTGATTTTCAAATTTGCGTTGCGCAACTTTGATAATTATTCCTCAATTGTTAATTTTTAATTGTCAATTGTTAATTGAATCTACGGTCGGTCGGCGTTGCCGTGTTGCGGCGCGAAGGCGTCGCGGGTTTTGCTTTCGGACATTTGATTGGCGTAATTGTTTTCGGTGGAATTGTTGCGAATCGGCTGTTGCGCATCGCTAATCGACGTGTTGCAACCGACGCCCGCCGCCGCCGCGACTCCCGCCGCCACCCATAAACGGTAATTCATAGTTAGTCCTTTCAGAGAGAAATTTCGATGTTCTCGTTTGTCAATAATGGAATTATTCGGCTACTCAAATTACGAATTAAAAATTACGAATTACGAAACCGTAGTAAAGCGAAGGTTAGTGTGTTTTCCAAATTACGAATGGTGGAGTTTGATTAGAGGTGTTGCCAAACAAGTTTGCTCTATTCAATTGCCACACCTTTGCCACACCTTTTAAGGCGTGGTGAGCGGTCAAAAAAGAAAGGGCTTTAGCCCAAAATAAAAAATGTGGTCTAATTCCACCGGCTTTAGCCGAATTTTTGTTTGGGCTAAAGCCCATTTCAGAGAGGACGCCGACCACGCCCTAAAGGGCGTGGCAATTGAATAGAACCAATCGCGCCGTAACTACCATAGAGGGGAATTAATCGCCGCTAATCAAACTCCGCTTCGTAATTCGTAATTGCTCCCTTAATCCGGTCCGCCACCGCGGTCGATGCCCAACGAATACGCTTTGTTCAGCAGATTGATTTTGCGCTGGGCTTCGCCGAGACGTTGATAGTAGTCGCGCAAATCGTTTTCCACCGCGGCTTTTTCGGCGCGGAGCGCGGCGCGTTCCCGCTCCAAATCGTCGATGCGTTTACCGAGCAAGTCCTTCATTCCGTTGTAGTCCTCTTGCGACCGCGCCGCAAAATTTTTGAAGCGTTTATCGGCTTCGTGCAAACGCATTTCCTGCGCGCTGTTGACCGCCAACACATAGCCGAACAACAACAGTAAAATCGCCAAACAAATCCAGCCGAAAACCGGTCGCGCCAACACCGACAACCGCCGCGCCGTCAACGCCGTTTTCATTTCCGCCCAATCGTTCGCCACAGTTTGCGTCCACGCTTCGTTGGAAGCGGCGGCTTGCGGCGCGCTCGCCGCGAGCGACTCCGCCGCGAGCGCCGGCGCGGCGTAAATTTTCTGCGGCGAATTTTCGGACGCCGGCGCGGGACGCGAAATTTCCGGCGGCGGCGCGAGCGGTTTTCCCGCGACGATGTCCAACGTTTCGCGGTCGGCGAGGGCGTCGTTTTCCCGCGCATTTTCCGCGTCGGCGGATGCGGAATGGCGATAAATAATTTCGCCGATTTTGATTTCCATTAACGGCGCGGCGGGACATTCGCCGCAAGTCGCGGAATGAGAGACCTCTAAATACGCCGGCGGGCGCGTCGCGCCGCAAGCCGGACAGACCAGCGCCGCCGGTTGCATCGTAATCAGCCCCGCGCCGCATTTTTTACAGCGGTAGGGCTTGCCGAGCATGAGATTTTTGACCCGATGCACGGTGTCGCATTCGGGGCAAACCAAGCGGATGGCGTCCATAAGATAAATGTGAGGGAAGCGGCGGTCGCCCGCCGTCGCGAGCAGAAACCGGCGAATTTTGTTTTTTTCGCCGCGCAAGGCAATCAAAAAGACCGGCGCCAAACAGCGATAGCATTATCGCCGTATTTTCGGCATAATAGGCGCGGTATGTCCGATAATTATTTCGACTGTTTTCAGAATAGACCTGTGCAATAAGCCCCGCAAAAGTATTGCCGTCCCATTCAACTCGGCGACAAAATCAAATTCCCCTCTACGGAGGGGTGGCATCGCGACGCGCTCTATGTCGCGATGACGGGGTGGTCTGTTTAGAAAAACCACCCCGTCAGTCCGGCAAACCACGCCGGACTGCCACCCCTCCGTAGAGGGGAATTTTAAGAGAATCCCGATGTTACAGCCGCTCAAAATTCGTTCGTTAGAACTGGCGAATAATTTAATTCAAGCCCCGCTCGCCGGTTATTCGTCGATGCCGTTTCGTTTGTTGACGAAGCGTCTGGGCAATCCGGGTTTGGTCGTTACCGAAATGATTAGCGCCCGCGCCGCGCAGATGCGGTCGCCGAAACAAGACCGCTATTTGGCGCGCGTCCCCGCCGAGGGCAAAGTCGCGTTTCAACTCTGGGGCAACGACCCGGCGGCGTTCGCCGAAGCCGCGAAAATCGCCGTCGATGCCGGCGCCGACGCGATTGATGTCAATTGCGGCTGTCCGGTAAAAAAAGTGCGCGCCGCCGGCGCCGGTTCCAAACTAATGGAAGACCCGCCGCTTATCGGGCGCATCGTCGAGCGTCTGCGCGCCGCCACGCCCCTGCCGGTGTCGGTGAAAATCCGCGTCGGTTTGAACGAGCAAAATTACAACGGCGTCGAGGTGGCGAAAGTCGCCGCCGCCGCCGGCGCCGATTTTATCACGGCGCACGGGCGGCACGCCGCCGAGCGCTATTCGCATCCGGCGCGTTATGAAAAAATCGCGGAAATCGTCGCGGCGGTGGCGGTGCCGGTCATCGGCAACGGCGACGTGCGCGACGGCGACACGGCGCGAAAAATGTTCGCCGTCGGTTGCGCCGGCGTGATGGTCGGACGCGCCTGTATGGGCGCGCCGTGGGTGTTCGCGAAAATCCAAGCCGAATTGCGCGGCGAGGAATGGACGGCGCCGACCCGCGCGGCGATGACGGCGGCGTTGCTCGAACATTACGATTTGCTGGCGGATTTATTGGGCGACGAACGGGCAATCCGGCAAACGCGGAAACTTGGCGCGTTATACAGCCGCGGCGCGTTCGCGGCGAAAGAATTTCGCAATCGAATGAATTACCTGCGTTCGCGCGCCGACCTGGTCGAGGCGCTACATCTGTTGGAACAATAGACCGCCAAAGAACTTCTCCACGAATTTTCACGAAATCGAGCGAAGCGAAGGTTGGCGGACGCATCTTTTACCCTTGATAGTTACCGAACAACGCCAATGACCGGTTTCAATTTTTCCCAACTTGACGACGACGAACCGCCGGCGGCGCCCGCGCCGCGAGCGGACGCCTATCGTCCGATTGACCAAGTCGTGGAAGACGCCGGCATTGATTTTGAGGACGACGAAGACGACGCCTCGCCCGCGCCCGAGGAAAAAACGCCGACCGCCGACCGCGCCGCCATTCCGCCCGCGCCGCGAGCGTCTTCCGCCGCCGAGGCGGAGTTGTTGGATAAATTCGTAACCGCTTACGAACAGGCGCACGACCCTTTTCTCCACGCCGCCGCGCCGCCGCTCGCCACGGACGCTCGTGCCGATGAAACTCAGGTCGAAGATACTCGTATCGACGTTCCCGCGCCGGACGCGGAGCCGGAGCCGCAATCGCCCGCAGAATTGGCGGCAGAAGAGCCGTTGGCGCCCCGCGCCGCCGGGGCGTCGCCGTCGCTCGTCAAAAAAGTCGTCGGCTGGTTTAAGCGTTTATTAACCGGCAACGTAGTTGCGAGCAACGCAGTTGCGAGCAACTACGTTACAAGCGACGCCAGCGAAAACGATGCCGTCGCAAGCGACGCGGTCGCCGAGGACGGGATCGCCGAGGACCGCTCTACGAAACCGGCGACGCGAACCGGCGGCAAAAATTTTAGCGCCGTTCCGTTTCCGCCGCTGTATCAAGAAGACGGCGATGACCCGGACGCGCCGGACGCTACGCCTCTCGACGCTACGCCTCTCGACGCCGCGCCTCTTGACGACGCGCGTCTTGACGTTGCGCGTCTTGATGACAATCCCGATTGGCTGATTCCCGAAAATGAATTAGCCGCCGCCAACGACGTATTAGCCGCGTTAAACCGCGGGGTCGCCGCAGGGTCGCCGGCAATCGCCGGTCAAGCGGCGACTGCCGCGGACACGGCGAATACGGTCGATAACAACTTTGCCGCCGTCGCGGACGCCGTCGCGCCGCACTACCGCGATGACCTTAACGACAATCTTCTCGACGTGCCGCCCGACGCGCCCGACATTCTCGCGGAAACGCCGCGGCTACCGGCGAACCGCCGCGTTGACGATGACGAATGGCAAAGCGTTGCCAACCGTCCGCAAGACGACGATGACGAATGGCAGACCGTTGCCAATCGCCCGCGAGAAGACGACGACGAATGGCAGACCATTGATAATCGTCCGCAGGAATCCAACGCCGCCGACGAGTGGCAAACCGTTGACAACCGTCCGCGGGAATCTAACGCCGATGACGAATGGAAAACTATCGTTAATTCCTCGGCAATCATCGCGGACGATGCGTGGACCGACCAAATGCCGCCGGCGGAAATTGACGCGGCGCCGGTCGCCGCGAGCGCCGATTTCCTTAATGATGAAGACGCGGAAGAATACGCTCCGCCGCGCGAAGAAGCGGCGGACGATTTAAGCGCGCCGCCGGAAAAGGCGGAGACGTTTGCCGCGGACGACGATATGCGTCCCGACGTTGCGCGTCTCGACGTTGCGCGTCCCGACGCCGCGCGTCCCGATGCCGAACCGGAAGACGATTGGATGACGGCGGTAAGCGCGGACGAAAACAACAACGATTGGTTTAACGACGATGCTCCCGCCGTTAGCGAGGTTTTGCCCGCCGTTGTCGCCGCGGCGGACTCGTCCACGGACGAGTCCGCCGACGAGTCCGCCGCTCCGTCGCTTGAAAAAAAAGAAGCCGCGTCCGCAATGTTTGACGAACTGCCGCCGCCCGCCGCCGATGACGAATGGGGCGGCGGCGATTGGCTGGCGGCGATACCGGCGGACGCCGCGCCCGCGCCGAAGCCGAAAGCGGCGGAAGCGCCGCCGCCCGCGGCGGAAGAGACCGATTTCGCCGCCGCATTGCCGGCGCCGCTGACGGCGTTAATCGGCTTTTTCTCGCGGGTCAAAGACGCCGTCGTCAAGCCGTTCGCCGCGATAAAAGCGCGTCTCGCCAACTCCCTTGCCGTCGGGCGCGACGCGCTGAAAAAACGCCGCGAAGAATTGGAACAACTATTAGACGACGCGGAAATAAAAGAGGAAAAAGACGAAAATCTGCCGGAAGCGGCGACCACCGCCGACTGGGCAATGGCGGGCAATTTTAGCGACGCGGGGGGAGACGACGCGGACGGCGGGATTGAAGCCGATAACGGCGAGAGCGCCGAACCGATTAACGAAGCGAGCGAACCGCCGGTCGCCGCGCCGCCGCCGGAGGTCGAGGGCGCCGCGGCGGACGCGACAAGCGCGGCGAATGAGGCGAGCGCGGCGAGCGAGCCGCCCGCCGAGACGGGCGACCATTTGACCAAAATTTTCGGCGAAAACGCGCCGGCGGCGCCGGTCATCGTGCCGGTAACGCGGTGGCAACGCTATTATCAAACGGCGCGAAACCAAGCGCTCCGTCTTTGGCAAATCACCGACCGCCGGATGCGTTGGCGCAAGAATTGGTGGCTCTATGTTGACGCGGCGGCGGCGGCGGTCATCATCGCCTCGACGGCGGTAATTTTTTCGTATTTTTTATGGGGGTAAAAAAATGGGCGCTATCAATACCGACGAAATCCAAAAAATCGCGACGTTGGCGCGGCTCGAAATGGACGCCGCGGAACTTGCCAAATCCGGCGAACAGTTGGCGCGGATTCTCAATTATGTCGCCACGCTGACCGAGGCGGACGTAACCGGCGTCGAGCCGTTCTGCCCGCCGACGGTGAACGAAAAAACCTGCCGCGCCGACCGCGCGGGAGAGACGCTGTCCCGCGCCCAAGCCCTGCAAAACGCGCCGCAAACCGACAGCCAATTCTTCCAAGTACCGGTGGTGGTAAAGTAGCGCGGCGCGTTGGTTTTTTGCCGAAACGGAGAATAAAAATGGATAGTTCGCCGGACACTTTGGACCTCACTAATTTGAAAAACGCCGTCGCCGCGTTGGAACGCGCGGTGAAGGTCTCGACGCAAAGCGAAGGTTTTGACGCCGAAACGTGTGAGGTCATTCGCGCCGGCGTAATTCAAAGTTTTGCATTTACCTACGAATTATGTTGGAAATTTATGAAACGGTGGATTGAAATGAATACTACGCCGGCGGTCGTCGAGGTAATGTTCACGAAAAAAGAATTATTCAGAAAGTCCGCCGAATTAAATCTGATAATCGACCCTGTGACCTGGTTTGGCTTTAGCGCCGCCCGTAATAAAACCTCGCATACTTACGACGGCGACACCGCCAATAACGTCGCCGCCGTCGCCAAGGAATTTTTGCCCTACGCCCAAGATTTTTTAGCCCGTTTGGAGCAACGGCTATGATTTGCGTGTCGCCGAGCGAACTCGACATTATCCTGACGATACTGAAAACCCACGCGCCGGAATACGAGGCGCGGGCGTTCGGCTCGCGCTATAAACGGACGCCGAAAACTTATTCCGACCTTGATTTGGCGCTTTGCGGCAAAGAGAAAATGACGACGGCGCAATGGGGAAACGTCAAGTATGCGTTTGCGGAATCCGATTTGCCGTTTCGGGTGGACGTGCTGGATTGGCACGACCTATCAAAGGAATTTCGAGCGGTGATTGAACGCGGGTATGAGGTGATTTATTCGCCGGAGGACGGCGGCGGCGATACTTTGGCGGAAGATATATGACAAAGATTAGAACCTACAAGATGACGCACGCCACGGGATTTGCGCCTAACATTTCCGGCGGAGTGCTTACATTGGCGGCTTGCAAACCCGGAATACGCGAACACGCGCAAATCGGGGAATGGCACCCGATTATCCATACTTGCAGGGAAGTTCACGGCGATTCAGCCATCCACCGGCTTTAGCCGAACGCTCGTTTGGGCTAAAGCCCATTTTCAGGGAGCTGCTCACCACGCCTAAAGGGCGTGGCAATTAAATAGAGCCACCGCGTTCTTTCGCCATTCCTCCGTGTCCTTCGTGCCTCCGCGAGAAACCATTTTCCCCTCAAACGAGTTGAGGCACAAGCCGACTGAACGCGATTAACCGCTTTCCAATTCCCCCGCCAACTTGGCATACAACTCGCGGCGCAGTTGATTTTGTTTCGACACCGGCACGAAAAGACCGGCGGGGTTGTCGATGGTCAGCGCGCCGACGGCGTAGGGATATTCCGCCGTTTTGGCGAAAGTTTGCCGCCACGTGTCCGCGATATTTTCCGGTTTTTGCGCCGCCGTCCATTCGCCGCCGAGAGTCGCGCCAACCGCTTGGGTCTGAACCGTCGGCGGCAAGAATCCAATTAACGGCGAAGCGATTTCAAGCGCATCGTCCGGTAACATAAATTCGGCGGCGGCGATGATTTCGGTCGCGGAAATTTTGACGGCAATTTTGATTAGCCACAAATGGCGATAAGCGCCGGGGCGCGGCACATTTAACGGATACCGGCGTTTGACCGCCTGCGACGCCGCGTGATACACCGTCATTCCCATCGCCAAACGCGGCGCATCGTCCGGCATTTTCACCGCCACCGTCCTGCCCGCCTCGGCGACAAACACGCGCTCCCCGCCTTCCCGCCACATTTCATCCACGCCGAAACCGTAAAGACGCTCGTTGTCGCGGCGGTTGTCGCGATTTCTGCCGGAACGCGGCGCGGCGAATTGCAAGCCGTCGTGCCGCTCGATTGCCGCCGCCGGCGTGAAAATTAAATAATGAGAATCTCGACTCTGCGAGTCCGCGCGCGTGATGATTTTTTCAATCGTCCCGATAGCCGCGCCGCGATGCCCGACCAATTCCGGGTCGATTAAATCGCCCCGCGCCGCTTGCCCTTGCGGGTCTTGCCCCTGTGGGGCTTGACCTTGCGGGTCGCCCGCGAAGCCCGCGGCGGTCTCGCGACTGAACACGGTTTGCCAATCGGCGGACGCCGTTTTGCCGTCCAATAACCGGCGATAAAAATCCACCACAGTGGCGACGTAGAGCGGACTTTTTTTGCGTCCTTCGATTTTCAGCGAACGGACTCCGGCGGCGCGGAGTTCGTCGAGATGGTCGGCGAGCGATAAATCTTTCATCGAAAAAATCGGGCGGCTACCGTTTCCCACAGTGAAAAAATCGCGGCAGGGATACGCGCATTTGCCGCGATTGGCGCTCCGCCCGTTCCGGTGCGACGAAAATAAACACAAGCCGCTATACGCATAACAGAGCGAGCCGTGGATAAAAACCTCAATTTCGAGTTGCGGCAACGCGGCGGCGATGGCGGCGATTTCCGGCAAAGTCAACTCGCGCGCCAAGACCGCGCGTTTGACGCCGACGCCGGCGAGAAATTGCGCGGCGGCGAGATTGTGCGCGACTAATTGCGTGCTGGCGTGAACGGGCAAGTCGGGGAAATCGCGGCGCAAAATATGGAGAACGCCGAGGTCTTGGACGATGACCGCGTCCACGCGCGCGAGCGGCAAGCGGTCGAGCAAGCGCCGCAATGCCGGCAATTCGTTTTCTTTGACGAGCGTATTGACGGCGACATACACGCGGCGGCGCGGCGCGAGCGAATGGGCGTAAGCGGCGAAGTCGGACAGTTCGGACGGCGTCCAATTTTCGGCTTCGGCGCGCGCGGAAAAATTTTTCAGACCGGCATAAACCGCGTCCGCGCCGTATTGCAACGCGGCGTAACCGGCGGCGGGACCGCCGGCGGGCGCGAGCAATTCCGGCAACGGCGGTATGGGCATAAGGAATCCTCAGCGGTGAATGAAGAATTAAGAATTACGAAAAGAGCAATTAAAAATTAAAAATTTTGGAGTTTGATTGTCAAATTCGTGAAGCGGCAACAACGGCGTGGGTGTTGATATGAATAACCTCACGCCGCGAAGCGGCAAGGCGTAACAGCCCAGCCCAAAGGAAAATCGGCGGTATCGATTTTCCGGCGGGCTGGGTTGGCGTTGTCGAAAAAACATCGGCGCTCTGTAAGAGCAATGGGAATTTCCGGCATTGCCCTCACAGGGCGCGTAATTTATGGGCGAATTTCTTACCCAGCGCGTTGCGCTGGGCTGTTACGCGCCGCCCCTGCGGGGCGATTGGCGGAGTTATGTAAAATCACCACCCGTCAGGCGAGATAAAGCGTTTCGCCTGCCACCCCTCCATAGAGGGGAATTAAGCGTCGGCGTTTTTTGCCGATGCGCCGTTTTTCTTCGCTAAAAAATTCGCCGCTTCGCCGGCGGCGGCGGATTTATCAACTTACCTTTTTCTGAAAAATCGTTAAAAATTCCGGCGGGTAATCCGCGCAAAAAACCGGTTTTTCGCCGGTTTTTCGCGGAAAAAACGCGAATAAACCGCGAATGGAAATTATTTTTTTTCGCGCGGTTGGTTGGATTGGCACGCCCGTTGATTTATGCGCCGGCGTGAGCGGTTTATTTTTCAACGGATTCTTTCCTTTAAGGAGGAGCAACCATGAGCGCGACCAACCCCATCGAATTTCTCAAAGACGCCCTGTATGTCCACACCCGGCAAGTCGAAAATTATTGCCGCTCGGAACTGCGCCGCGTCCAGTCCGCCATCCAAACCGAAAACGTGCGCGCCAGCGAAAACACGCGCGGGCAACGGTTGGTCAAACAACTTGAGGACTTAATCAAAACCGCCCGCGGCTCGGAATGTCTCAAGCGCGCCGTCAATCTCGAACAACTCGAAGCCCGCACCGACCGGCTGTTGCATCTGCTCAACGATGAAAACGAAGTGTCGCTGTCGGCGTAAGGACAGCGTTTAGAGTTTAGAGTTGAGAGTTGAGAGTTGAGAGAGTGGAGTTTTATTTTTAAGACGCGCGAAGCGCAACCACTGCTTAACTCTTAACTCTAAACTCTCAACTCTGTTCTAATAACGTAGTTCGTCAAACGTCAGCGGCGCGACCCATTCCCGTATGACGCCTTCTTCTCTCGCCGTCGCGCTCACCGCGGCGGCGACTTTTTTTGCCACCGCGGGGTCGAACGGCGACGGAATAATCCGCGTCGGCGAGAGTTCCGCGGGCGGCACGCTTGCGGCAATCGCCAGCGCCGCCGCGAGTTTCATTTTCTCGGTAATCGCCGTGGCGCGCGCGTCCAACGCGCCGCGAAAAATCCCCGGAAACGCCAGCACGTTGTTGATTTGATTCGGATAGTCCGAGCGCCCCGTCGCCATCACTTTCACGTATTTTGCCGCAATTTCCGGCATTATTTCCGGTTCGGGGTTCGCCATCGCGAACACCACCGCGTCCGGCGCGAGCGTCGCGACCATTGCTTCGCTGACGACTTTCGCCGCCGACACGCCGATAAAAACGTCCGCGCCGTTTAGCGCGTCCGCCAAAACGCCGCGCCGGTTTTCACGATTGGTCAAGGCGCAAATTGCCTGTTGCGCCGCGTTGTTCGCCGGATTGTCGCGGTGCAAAATACCGGCGCGGTCGCACAACGTGAGGTCGGTAAAACCGTAGTTCAACAACATTTTCGCAATCGCCAAACCCGCCGAACCGGCGCCGTTAATCACCACGCGGCAATCCTGATTTTTGCCGGATACTTTCAGCGCGTTGAGCAAGCCCGCCAACACGACAATCGCCGTGCCGTGTTGGTCGTCGTGAAAAACCGGAATGGACAGGGATTTTTTCAGCCGCGCTTCAATCGCAAAACAGCGCGGCGCGGCAATGTCTTCCAAATTGATGCCGCCGAAAGTCGGCGCCAACCGCTCCACCGTCGCGACGATTTCATCGACATCTTTCGTCGCCAAACAAATGGGGAAAGCGTCCACGCCGGCGAAATGTTTGAATAATAAACATTTTCCCTCCATCACCGGCATCGCGGCTTCGGGACCGATGTCGCCGAGTCCCAAAACCGCCGTGCCGTCGGACACCACTGCGACGGTTTTGCCTTTGATGGTGAGATGGTCGGCTTGGCGGCGGTCGGCGCTAATCGCCAAACAGGGACGCGCGACGCCGGGCGTGTAAGCGATTGCCAATTCTTCCGGCAACAACGGGCGCGCGCCGTTGACGACGAGTTTGCCGCCTTGATGTTCGGCGAACACGCGGTCGATAACCGCCGTCAGCGTCCATTTCTCCGGCGACGCGCGCAACGCGGCGACGACTTGTTGCTCGTGCGCCAAATCGTGGCACAACACGGTTAATTTTTTTTCGGCGGCATTGACCGGCTCGACCGCAAAAATTTCCGCGCCGGCGGCGGCGACGACTTGGGTCAACTGCGGAAGCGCGGCGGCGAAATCAACCGCGCGCGCGGTCAACAACAAACTGTAAGCAAAATTATTTTTCGGCGACATTGGCGAGTCCCTTCGGTTAGAGTTCAAAGTTGAAAGTTGAGATGACCGCTATCTGTCTCAATTCTTAACTTTTAACGCTCAACTTTCAACTCTCAACTCTAACCTCTAAACTTCGGCGCGGGACAAGAATCAACCTTAACAAAAAACTTTTGCGCTTTCTCTTGATTAAACGCCGCGCACTGCCACAATTAACAGGTCGTGTTTGGGTTGACCGATTCCGCGGGGGCGGGACGGCGCGACGGGTAATTTCGCACAATAAATAGGGGATTTTTCGTGAAAGAGCATATTGATTTCTCTGATTTCGCGGGTCGCCTCGTTAACTCGGGAAATTCGGCTAAGGTCGGCAAATTGAACGGGCAAAGATTTTACGCTTTGCGCTACGCCCAGGGCGAGGAATTGGCGATGCCGTTCGCGCGTAAAAAGTTTAGCGTGTTGATTAACGCCGCCGGCAAAGTTTCCGAGAACGAAGTTCGCGAAATCGGCTTGAAACTTTTACGGCACGGGATGGTTTGCGCCATTTGCATTGGCGACGAAGCCGAGAAAATTTCCAAAATTATCGACGAAGAAATCGACGACGGCGGCTTTGTCTTCGACGGCAACACGCCCTACACGCAGGTCGGCAGCGGCTCGCTCGGCGAAGAGTTGGAACTGTTCGTCCTGCCGACCGGTCTGACCGAAGTCGGGCTGATTTTAACCTTGGGCGACGACCACCTCGGTCCGCAAGCCGCGTTGAACGATTTGTTCATATTAGAAGATTTCGACGAAGCGCTTGACGACGAAGCGGAAGACGAAGGGTTGGACACTATCGCCGTTTTTAGCGTGAATTTTTGCGGGGGGGGGGGGGGGGGCGGTGTTAGTTTATGTGTGCCCCGCCCGCCGCGGAATGACCTTGGTGTGGGGGTGTGTTACCACCG
>JAISJR010000088.1 GCA_031261425.1 Planctomycetota bacterium | reverse complement strand
GGAGGAGCGCAAAATGGTATCGTTAGAAGAAAAAGCCCTCGCGACTTACGAGGCGGAGATGGTCTATGCTTGCGGCGAAGCCGAAGCCAAAGGCGAAGCCAGAGGCGAAGCCAAAGGCGAAGCCAAATTGATATTGGGGATGTTATCGCGCGGACATTCGCCGCAAGCGGTGGCGGATTTTACCGGCATCCCGTTGTCGCGCATTGAACAGGTGATTTCTTATCAAGTCGATAAGCGAGTTATTGTCGTTCACGAAAGGGCTTAAAAATGTTTAATCCCGATAAATTCCGGCGTTTGCGCGCGGCGAAAAAATTAACCACCACCAAATTGGGGAACTTAATCGGCGTCGCCAGCGGCACTATTTCGACGTGGGAAAACGGCTTGCGCGAGCCGCGAAAATCGGCTTACGACGCCATGGCAAACGCTCTCGGCTGTTCGGTCGGAGATTTCGTTGACGATTGGACGGGGAGCGACGCGCCGTTAGTCGTGCATCGGCGGGATTTGACTTTGGCGGACGCGGCGCTGGCGGAGTTGACGGAGAATTGGCGGTATTTGACGCACGCCCAAAGGGGCGAATTGGTTGACTTGTCGCTCAAAATGCGTCATGGCAAATATGAAAAAAATCACTCACTTATGGAAAATTCGGCGTAATTTTGGATTGGAATTATTTGCGTTTTGAAAAAACTTAAATCGCTTAACCCCTTAATCGCTAAGTCGAAAATACTCAAAAAAAATTATTTCTCTGGCTTTATTCGCTTCGTTCGGCATCTTTGCCGCCGAAACTTGGCAAGGCGAGGTTATCGCGCCGCAAAAAATAACCGAAAGGAAAAACAAATGAACAAAATCAAACTGACCCTTCTGACGCTCCTGTTCACTTCGTTCACCGCGTTCGGCAACGATTATTTCGGGAAGTGTGTTGCCGTCGCTTCCGGCGACACTTTATACATCAAAGACGATGAATTGTTAATCAAAGTCGTTCTATATGGCATAAATGCGCCGAAAAACGGCAATATCGCCGATAAAGCCAAAGAGTTTATTCGCGACACCGTATTCGGAAAAGAAATTTCCGTTGACGCGGTAAAAAAAGGCAACGCCAAAGAAGTTCGCGGAGTTGTCATATTTACCCGAAGCGGTATTAAAAATCTGAATGAGGAAGTCCTTTTGAATGGCTGGGCAAAAGTCGCCGATGACTGCAAAGCCGATTTCTGCGACGATTTTCGCGATTATCAAAAAGCCGCAAAATTATCAAAAGTTGGAATTTGGGCGGCGGATAAAAAAAATAAATCGAAAACCCAAAGCGGCGTCGGTTCTCGCGGCGGAATCTCTATCAAACGCGAAATCTCTATTAAACCACCCGCGCAAAAATAATTTTCCGTAAAATTGACTTTTCTTTTATTCCCGCTCACTTCCCGCCAAACTTATTTCTTTTACCTATTTTTAACGCCGACTACCCCCAAATCCCGCTAAAATACGACTAAAAGCCAACACTATCCGCTTACCCTGGGCTAATATATTTCGCCCCGTTGGGGCGACTGGCGGAATAAATTAGCAAAACAGAACCGGTCGCGTAACCTTATATTCTTAATAATCTTAAGATGCTTAAAGCCCTTAAAATTATTAATCTCTTTGCTAAAACCGAAAATCCCGTTTGCCATGGCGGATGGCGAGCAGATTTTCCTCGGCGAGGCGGCGCGTGGCTTCGCGGGGAATTTTCGTCAATTCGGCGGCGAGCAATTTTTCGCCGAGTTCGCGCGTGGCGGGCGCGGCGTAATCTTGCAGGTATTCCGCCAACGTCATCAGCGCGTTCGGCTGACAGCAATTCGCGATTTGTCCCGCTTTGACCAACGCCATAAACCGGTCGCCGGTGCGCCCCTCGCGATAACACGCCGTGCAAAAACTCGGCACGTAACCCCAATCCATCAGCCATTTCACCACCTCGTCGAGCGAGCGCCGGTCGTTCACGTCAAACTGCGCCGAGTTGTCCGCCATCTTTTCTTCCTCGGCGTAGCCGCCGACGCTGGTGCGCGAGCCGCCGCTGATTTGCGACACGCCCACGCGCAACACCCGCTCCCGCGCCGCCGCCGATTCGCGCGTCGAAACGATGATGCCGGTATAGGGCGCCGCCAAGCGCAACACCGCGACAATTTTCGCAAACGTGTCGTCGTCAATCGCGTTCGGGAACGCCCCCGCGTCGATGTCGTCGGCGGGGCGCACGCGCGGCACGCTGACGGTATGCGGTCCGACGCCCTTCGCCGCTTCGAGATGTTCGGCGTGCAGGAGTTGTCCGACGAAATCGTAGCGATACAAATTCAGCCCGTATAACACGCCGCAACCGACGTCGTCGATGCCGGCGTCCATCGCGCGGTCGAGCGCCGCGGCGTGATAATCGTAATCGCTTTTCGGTCCGGTCGGGTGAAGCGCGGCGTAGGCGGCGCGGTGGTAGGTCTCTTGAAATAAAATATAGGTGCCGATGCCGGCGGCGCGCAGGCGGCGATAATCTTCGACCGTGGTCGCGGCGATGTTGACGTTGACGCGGCGAATGGCGCCGTTTTTATGTTTGACGGAGTAAATCGTCGCGATGCTTGCCAACACATATTCGAGCGGATTATTGACGGGGTCTTCGCCGGCTTCGACGGCGAGGCGTTTGTGTCCCATATCTTGGAGCGCGACGACTTCGCGGCGGATGTCGTCTTGCGACAATTTAACGCGGCGAATGTGGGAATTTTGGCGATGGTAGGGACAATAGACGCAACCGTTGACGCAGAGGTTCGACAGATACAGCGGCGCGAACATCACGATGCGGTTGCCGTAAAATTGTTGTTTGACCGCCATCGCCGTCGCGAAAATTTTTTCGTTCATATCCGGTAAATCGCAGTCCAACAGCACGAGCGCTTCTCGATGCGTCAAACCGCCGGCGGTCGCCGCCTTCGCCAAAATGTCGTCGATTAGTCCGCGGTCGGATTTTTTCGCGGCGGCATACGCCAACGTCGCCATAATTTCGGCGTCGTTGATAAAATCGGCGGGGAGCGGCGAGAGCGGGTCATACATAATTTACTCCCTTAATTCAGCAAGAACTTATCCACAAATTCGTAATTGCTCTTTCAAATTCGCTTCGCGCCGCGTCAGACCAATAACAATCGCAGTTTTTCCCGCCACGACGATTTGAGCGCGTCCGGCGGCAGTTCCGTTGGGGGCTTGATGGTCTCGATGATTTCGTAGGCGGTGTCGAAACCGTCGCGAATGACTTTCGCGCTTTTATTGCCGTCGTAATAACCGGCGAGATGCAACGTGTCGTAAGCGTTGTTGAGCAAGTCCAAAAGTTTGCCGTTGAGTTTGCCCAAATAATTCTGGTAAAAATCAATGGACAGCCGTTTCTTTTTCGGCAACGCCACGCCTTTCAATTGCAGATAAGCGTCAAACGCCAGTAGCACGGCTAAATACGCCGTGCCGCTTGCCATCCGCACGTATTTGGCGTCGGCGTAAAATTTGCCGTCGCGGGCGGTTTTTTCCAACACGGCTTCGGCGTTGTTCATATAGCGCCGCGCTTCCGCGTAAGCGGCTTGTTTGATTTTTTCTTGGTCGTCGGCAATCGACATTTTCGGTCTCCGGTTAGACGCGGTTTTTCAGCAACCGCCACGCCATTTTGATAAAGCGCCACGTGTCGAGGAGCGGATGGATTTGGCTGGTTTCCGTGCCGTAAATCGTGCGAATCGGCACTTCGGCGACGCGCAGTCCGGCGCGTCCCGCCATCACCAGCATTTCGCCCTCGAACTCAAAATTGCGGCTGATAATTTTATCGCGGATTTTTCGCCACGCGGCGCACCGCACGAGCCGATAACCGACCTGACTGTCGTGGACGCGGCATTTGCCCAACCACGAAATCACCCGACTGGTAATGACGTTGGTCCACCACCGCACGAGCGGCATCGTTTGGCGTTCCTGCATCCGGTTGCCAATCACGAAGTCCGCGCCGTCCCCCGCTTGGATAAACAGCGGAATTTCGGCGGGCGCGTGTTGCCCGTCGGCGTCGAGACACAACACCGCGTCGTAGCCGCGCTCGGCGAGCAGGTTCAAGCCGTCGAACAACGTTTGCCCTTTGCCGAGGTTGCGCGCGTGCGCGACCGTCTCGGCGCCGGCGGCGCGCGCGACCGCGACCGTGGCGTCGGTCGAGCCGTCGTCGAACACCAGCAACTCCGGCACGCGCGCGCGGCACTGCGCGACCACCTCGCCGATGTAGGCGGCTTCGTTGTAAGCGGGAATTAAAATCGCGACTTTCATTGTTTTCTGCCTCACGCGAGCGGCGCGTAATTTGTCGCCGAAAAATCGACCGTCCGCGCGGCTTTGCCGCGGCGCAAGGTTGCCATTCGTTGCCGGCAACGGGCGCTACTCGCCCGACATTCGGCGACAATTTCGTCCGGGGTCATCTTTTTCCAACGCGCGTTAATTTGTTTGCGGACTTTGTAGATTTGGTTTAGGTCAAACATTTTGTCTCTTTCAGTTCCGCCGCCGTATCTCGCCGCCACCGGCGGCGATTTAGCGCGGCGTAAAACGCCACGCCGCGTTACTGTCGGATGGCGCTTCGCGCCGATTAAACCCAGGGTTGCGGCACGGTAGAACGTGTGCCTTACCCTGGGCTACCGATAGGTCGCCCCGATGGGGCGATTAGCGGAGATTATTAAAAATTGCGCGAAACAAATTTTGCGCGAAGCAAATTTGATAATCAAACTCCACAATTTTTAATTTTTAATTCTCAATTTTTAATTGCTCTTAATTGCCCACTGCTCACTGCCCACTAAATTTGCTCCGGTAATCCTTGATTGCCGCGTGCAGTCCGTCGGCGGCGAGATTCGAGCAGTGCATCTTTTCCGGCGGCAGACCGCCCAGCGCCGCGGCGACTTGCTCGCGCGTCAATTTTTCGCCCTCGTCGAGCGTCAAGCCCTTCGCGAGTTCGGTGGTCATACTGCTGGTGGCAATCGCCGCGCCGCAACCGAGCGTCTTAAATTTGCAGTCGGCAATTTTACCGTCCGCGACTTTGATGGAAATTTTCATCATATCGCCGCAAACCGGATTGCCGACCATCCCGACGCCGTCGGGGTTTTCGACGACGCCGACATTGCGCGGATTTTCAAAGTGTTCCATCACTAACGGCGTGTAATCCATCGTCCTCTCCTTTTATGTTAGAGTTTAGAGTTTAGAGATGAGAGTTTAGCGTCGAAAATCTTTATCTCAACTCTTAACTCTTAACTCTCAACTCTTAACTCTCAACTCTTAACTCTCAACTCTGAACTCTCAACTCTCGTCTAAACCCGCCGTTGCAAAAACAGCATCGTAATATCGTCGGCTTGCTCCGCGCCGGCGGCAAAATCTTCGATTGCCGCGCTCATCGCCGGAATGCGCGCGTCCGGCGCCAAATTTTTCAGTCCGTTCAGCGCGACAAGCGTCCGTTCGCCGCCGAAAAGCCGGTCGTTTTTATTCATCGCTTCGGTTACGCCGTCGGTGTATAAAAATAAAATGTCGTTCGGCGCTAAAACCGTTTCCGACACCGCGTATTGCACGTTTTCCATCATTCCGAGCAGGAGCGACTTTTTCACCGGCAACCACGCGAAGTCGCCGCCGCGGCTGATTGCCGGCGGATTATGCCCGCCGTTGACGTATAAAAATTGTCCGGTGCGCCCGTCCAGCACGCCCATAAAAACCGTAACGAACATTTCTTCGCGATTGTTTTCGCACAACTGATTATTCACGCGATAAAAGACCTCCGGCAACGGCTCGCCGGTTCGCGCGTGATTTTTCAGCAAAATTTTCGCCGCGACCATAAACAGCGCCGCCGACATTCCCTTGCCGGAAACGTCGGCAATTACCACCGCCAAACGCCAATCGTCAATGGCGAAAAAATCGTAAAAATCGCCGCCGACTTCCCGCGCCGGACGCATCGACGCGCTGATGCTCGCGTATCGCCAAGCGTCGAAATTGCGCGGCAACAGCCGCGTTTGAATGTTCGCCGCCATCGTCAATTCCGCGCCGACGCGGGTTTGCTCGGCGGTGATGGCTTCGACGCGGTCAATCATCAAATTGAATTTTTGCGCCAACGCGCCGATTTCGTCGTCGCTATTAACCGCCAAGCGGTAGTCCATATCGCCGGCGGCAATCCGCGAAGCGTCGGCGCACAGCGCCGCGAGCGGTCGGGTCAACGCCCGCGAGAGCCGCAACGCCAGCCCCGCGGTCAGCGCCGCGCCAACCGCCATAATCACCGCCGCGCCCGCCGCCAGCGCCCGCGCGCTTTGCCCGATTTGCGCCACCTCCAAATCGCTGAGGCGCAGAATTTTTTCTTCGAGACGCCGCGTCGGCGCCAACGTTTTTTCGACCGCGACGGCGACCGCCAGCGACCACGGCATATAACGGAGCGGCTGATACGCGACAAACAACCGCGCGCCCCGGTCATCGACGATTTCCATACTGCCGGTTTCGCGCCGCATCATTCGCCGCACCAATTCGTTGCGCGCCGCGCCGCCGCGCAAAAAGACCTCGGTTTCCAACAACGCGCCGGCGATGACTTTGTCGCCCGACGATAAAATCACCCGCCCGCCGTCGTCCAAGACAAACGCGAAGCCGGAATTATCGACGCGCAAGCCGTTGAGCGTGTCGCGCATATTGTCGGAGATGGAAAAACCGCAGCCGACGACGCCTTTGAGTTCGCGCCCGCCCGCCGTTTCGCGATACACCGGCATACCGCACCCTAACGCCAATTCGCCGGTGTTGAAGTCAACGAACAATTTCGTCCACGCGAACTCGCCGCGCGCTTTCGCCAATTGATACCACGGACGAACGCGCGGGTCATAATTTTTCCGCGCCGGCACGTCGGACGGCAAAATCGTTAGTTGAATCTGAAAACCGGACGCCGCGCCGAAATAAACATTGTCCTCCTCTTTGCCGGTGTATTGCGCGCGTAAAAAATCGCCTAAATTGGCGAGCATCTCCGCCTCTTCGCGAACGGCGGCGAAGTCCGTGTCCGGCGCGGTCGCAATATGCGGCGTCGCCGAGCCGATTTGGTCGGGGCGCAAATAATCAATCGGGCGCGGACGATAATTTTCGGGATGCGCGTAAATCGCCGCGGTAATACGGGCGATGGCGCGAACTCGCGTTTCGACTTCGGCAAATTCGTTTTCCAACAAAACGGCGCGGCTCCGCGCCGTTGCCGCCAAATTTTCGAGCGTAACGCCGCCCAAGCCGGCGGAACTGTTGAGGGCGGCGAGTTTGCCGAAGTAGTCGCTACGCGCCAACATTTCGCGGCGCAACTGCGAGAAGCCGGCGACGCCGGCGACGCCAATCAGCAACAGCGCCCCCAGCGCCGTGCCGAGCAACGCCAACAAGATTTTGTCGCGAATGGAAGACATATAGACCGATTAAGAATTAAAAATTGCGGTTAATTCGCGGAAATGCGCGGACGAAATTTTGCCCCGCGAATCTAAAAATCAAATGTCAAAATTTTTATTTTTCGCTTATTTTTTCTGTTACACTTGGCGCTCTAATTTGACACTAATTATAGAAGCGAAATTTTTTATGGCGATTTCCGACGACGACCGGCGATTAGTCGCGCAGGCGCGACAGGGCGACCATGCCGCCTTCGCGGCGCTGGTCGAACGGCGGCAAGCCGACGTCGCCAAAATGATGTGGCGTTTTACGCGCGACCGCGACGAACACGCGGATTTAACGCACGAGGTCTTTGTGCAATTTTATTTGGCGTTGGACAATTATCGCGGCGACGCGCCGGTCGAACATTATTTGGCGGGCTTGGCGAACCGCACCGGCTTGCGTTTTTGGCAAAAACGCGCGCGCGACGGCAAAATGTCGCCGTTACCCGACGACCTCGCCGAAAGACCCGCGCCGCCGGAAAATAACCCGACTTCGCTGTTATTTGAAATGTTGAGCGAACTCAACCCGGAAGAGCGTTTGGTGCTGACGCTGACTTATTACGAAGACAAAAACGCCAAAGAAATTGCCGCGCAAATGCGCTGGTCGCACGTCGCGACGCGAATGCGATTGTCGCGGGCGCGGCAACGGTTGCAAACCATCGCCAAAAAACGGGGAGTAACGTTCAATTAAAAATTACAAATTAAAAATTAAAAACGGCGGAATGGTCTTAAAAATTGCGCGAAGCGATTTTGAAAATAAAAACTCCACAATTTTTAGTTTTTAATTCTTAATTTTTAATTGCTCTTAAAAAGGAGGTGTCCGATGCCTACTTTCGATGAAGCGATGTTCGCGTTGGCGGCGCGGGACGCGCCGGCGCCGGCGCCGGCGGTTTCCGTGTTCAAGGTTATCGCCGCGGCGCGCGCCGCGCAACAGGAGCGGAGTTGGCGGCAAGCGGCGGTCGCGTCGTCGCTCGCGGCGGCGGCGGCGGTGATGCTGACGTTAATTATGGATTTCCGCGAACCGGCGAGCGACGAATTTACCGAAGCGTGGAGCGTCGCGTATGCGAACGAATTGTCGTGGACGGACGAATAGAGCAGTCGATGGTTTTTAGTCGGTAGTCGCGGGGTTTGACGGTCAAATATTCGCTTGGCGGACGCTGGCGAATTTGCCGATAAAAACAAACTGTCAACTACCGGCTAAAAACTATAAAAAAAAAGGAAAACGTCGATGCGTAAGCGAATTTATTTTTTAGGCGCGTTGATTTTATGCGGCGGGATACTCATCGGCGCGTGCGGGATGTTTTTTTGCCAGCGGCATTTTCATTCGCGGCACGCGCCGCCGCCGCCGGAAGCGCTGACGGAGCGCGTCGCCGAGCGGCTGACCGCGCGTTACGCCCTGACGCCCGCCGGCGCGGAAAAAGTCCGCGCCGCGTTGGCGCCGTTTTTCCGCCACGCCGAGCAGGCGCGGCGGGAATTTATGACGCAAATAGACGCCGGCAACCGGCAACTCGCCGAACAAATGCGACAGGTCTTGTCGCCGGAAAATTTCGCCGACTGGCAACGGCGCGTCGCCAAATTCCAACCGGCAAAATAAAAGTTTGAAAGAAAGTTGAGCATTGAGTATGTTTAATCAAATGCCGTAATTTGTAATTCGTAATTTTTAATTCTTAATTGCCTTATGCCTTCCTCCCGCCGTCGCTACCTCTATCTGCTTCTCGCCGCGGCGTTGTTCGCCGCCGCCGGCTGGCGCGTGGCGGCGCTCGCGGATTTTCGCGCCGAGCGCCGGTTAGGGGCGCGCGCCGCGACGGGCGTGCCGCCGGCTTACGCGCTGGCGGACGGCTTGCTCGGCGGATTCCGCGGCTACTTTATCGCGATGCTCTGGCAACGCGCCGACGCGATGAAAAAAGCCGGTCGCTATTACGAAATGTTCGACCTCTACAAAACCATCGCCGCGTTGGAGCCGAATTTCCCCAACACCTGGGCGTATATGGCGTGGGACTTGGCGTATGGCGTCGCCGCGTCTTTTGCCGACGACCCGCGCGAGCGCGTCTATTGGGTGTTTCGCGGCATCTCCCTCTTGCGCGACGCCGGCATCCGCCAAAACCCGCGCGCGGCGGCGCTTTACGAAGCGCTGGCTTGGACGCTGTTCGACAAAATCGTGAAAACGGACGACGCGGCGTATCCGCTGTATCGCCGCCATCTCGCGCAGGAAATGACCGCCGTTTTGGGCGGCGGGGGCGAACCCGCGCTTCTTGAAGCGATTGAACGCGCCGAACAAACCGCCGTAAAAAAATCCGCCGCGCTCGGCGAAACTCGCGACCGCGCGGCGGCGGCGAAGATTTCGCCCGACGACTCAGAGTTGCAGAAAGACGCGGCGTTGTTGCATATGGGACAACAATTGCGCGAAAAATTCAATCTCGACGTGGCGACGATGTTGGAATTAGACCGAACTTTCGCGCCGCTCGACTGGCGTTTGGCGGCGGCGCATTCGTTGTATTGGGCGTGGCTCGGCAATCAGGAAATAATGGCGGGCGACCCGTCTTACGCCGGCACGAAATACGTGCGGATGATTTATTTGGCGTTGATACAGTTGGCGTATCAGGGCGACGCCATCGTCAGCGACGGCGGTTTGATTATCGCCGCGCCGCAACCGGCGATGACCGACAGCATCATCAAGTATTTCTCCGAACTCTTGGCGGACGACCGCCGCGCGGGAAACGGCGGAATGCGTATGGCGTTTGAGAATTTTTTATTGACGACGGCGTTTAATTATTATCTTGCCGACGACCTACTGAACGCCGAGCGGACGCGGCAAAAACTCGCGCGGTTTAGCGGCGACGAAAAACGTTACGGCGGCAATATGGCGGCGTTTTGGCGGCGCGAGTTGCCGACCCTGCTCGGCGCGTTGGACGACCGCGCGCGCTTGGCGGTGGCGGTGAGTTTTTGCCGGCGGGCTTACGGTTATTTAATCGCGGGCGACGCGGCGAAATTTCAAGAACAAATGGCGTGGTTTGACGGCAATTACGCGCGGTTGTCCCGCGACGAAGAAGCGCGGCGGCGCGAAGCGTTCAGCGGCGGCGAGGCGACGTTGCCGGCGGCGGACGACTTAAAGGCGGAACTCGCGGCGCAAATTCTGCGCGGCGACGGCGGTTACTCGGCGACCGAAATCAGCCGCTTCCGGCGCGGTCTGCAACAGTATTTGCCGTCCGTCCTCCCCCGCGCCGAGAAATAAGAAAGGGAAAAGGGAAGAGGGAAAAGGGAAAAGGGAAAAGCAGAAAAAGATGAATAAGGAAAATCGGTGGAATTTCCCCTCTCTTAACTTTCAACTTTTCCCTTTTCCCTCTTCCCTTTTCCCCTTTTTTACCCCTTCTTGCGCAAAGTGTATCCCGGCACGGCGGTGCGGACATCGAGGGAAAGGTAGCGGCGGTTACAGCGCGGCGGTTGCGCGAGGAGTTGCGCCAGCATTGTGATTTTGTCTTGCGCCGTGATTTCGCCCGGAACGTCGTCCGTGCCCCAGAGGATATGAATGTTGTTGTGCGTGGTGATTTCCAAACGCGGGCGCGATTGGCGGGCTTGGCGCTCTTTGTCGTGATACGCCGCGCGTTTGAGGACGATTTCTTTGACCGGCAATTGCGCCGCGATTTTCGATTGCGTGAGCGCCCGCGTCGCGCGGAACGCCGGCGCGAGGTCGCGCCAAACCGCGCCCGCCGGCGGACAGTCCTGAATATCGCCGGTTACGACCGGCAACCACGGGCGCGTTTGCGCGCTCGCCGCGATTAACACGTTTTCATCGTCGAGCAACCATTCGCCGCCGGCGTCCCGCGCCTGTAAAAACGGGCGGCGCGGCACAAATTCCACCACCAACTGATTGGGAAAAACGCGCTCGACGCGGCGCACCTCTTTCACCCACGCGCTTTTTTCGTAAGCCGCGCGAACCGCCGCCGCCAATTGCGGATGCAACAAATTTTTGCCGGCGGCGAAATTGCCGAGCGCCGACAACTCCTGTTTCGCCTCCGCCGCCAGCGTGCGGTCGTCAATCGTCGCGGCGTTGCGGACGGCAAACCGCTCGTCGGCGAGCGCGCGTTGCCACAAATGCCACGCGCCGTAGCCGCTCAAACCGACAATCAGCAACAGCGGCAAAACGGCGACCGTCTTTGTCCACGCCGCCGCGCCGCGTGTCGTGCCGCGTGCATATCTGTCAGTGGTCATAAATTTTGTCCACGATTTACGAGAGAGTTGAGAATTGAGAGTTTAGAGTTTAGAGTTAAGCAGAGGTGGCGCTTCGCGCATTTTAAGATAACTCCACTCTCTCAACTCTCAACTCTCAACTCTAAACTCTAAACTCTGCCCTTTTTCCGCATCGCAATTTCAACAATTCGCCAACACAACGCCGGAAAATCCCAACCCGCGACCGCCGCCGCTTTCGGCAACAAACTGTGCGGCGTAAAGCCGGGCAAGGTGTTCGCTTCCAGCACCGTCGCGCCGTCGTTATCGCAGATTAAGTCGATGCGCGCGAAGTCGCGCAAGCCGAGCGCGTTCCACGTTTGCGCGGCGTATGTTTGCGCCCGCGCCGTTTGCGTCGCGCTCAACCGCGCCGGACAGCGATATTCCGTCGTCTCGGCGAAATACTTGGCTTGATAATCGTAAAAACCGGTCGCCGGCACGATTTCGACCAACGGCAACGGCTCGCCGTCCAACAAGCCGGCGGCGATTTCAATCCCGCCGATAAATTTTTCGACCAACGCCGCGCCGTCGAATTGCCACGCTTTCGCCAACGCCGCCGCCAACTCGTCGCCGTCGCGAACAATCGTTACGCCGACGGAACTGCCGCGGGCGTTCGGTTTGACGACGACCGGCAAGGCGAGGTCGCGCGCTTGCCGCGCGATTGCCGCGAGGTCGGCGCCGCGCCGCGCGAGAAAACCGTCCGCCACCGGCACGCCCGCCGCGCGCAAACGTTCTTTCGCGGCGAATTTGTCCAGCGCGAGGGCGCTCGCGTCCGCGCCGCTTCCCGTGTAAAAAATACCGGCTTGGTCTAATAATTTTTGCGCTTCGCCGTCTTCGCCGAATTCGCCGTGCAACGTCAAAAACGCCAAATCAACCGCGCCGAGTTGCGGCGGGAGCCGGCGGTCGGTCAGGTCGATTTTGACGACGCCGGAACCGGCTTGCGCCAACGCCTGAAAAACCGCGTCGCCGCTAATCAGCGAAATATCGCGCTCGGCGCCCACGCCGCCGCACAACACGGCTATTTTCAGCGCGGTAAGGTCGTCGTGGTTTGCCATTGTTTATCGCTTTGATTTCAACTTGCCGAAAGTGGCGCTCTCTTGCTTTATCGCGGTTCATTCTTACGCTCATTCATCTCGACGCGCAAAAGGGAGAAACGCGATGAATACCAACTCATTATGGAGCGACGACGCTTACCGGCGCTATCGGGAAACTCGACAACAAGATTGCGACCACAATCAGCGTATCCGCCCGCCGGAACAAAACTTTTTTGATTGGCTGGCGGCAGGCAACCGTCAACCCGATGTCGTCGATAAAGTCCTCGCCGAAGCCATTCGTCAATTGTAAAAAAACATGCCTATTCAACCTGAAGATTTTCCTCTTTTCAGCGGTCTTGACGCGGCGACGGCTCGCGCCGGTTTGCGCAAACTTGAGACCTATCTGCATGATTTTCTCGCGGCGAACGATATTGTCGAATGGTTCGCCGACCCCGTATGCTTGTTAAGAATCGTTGAGCGCGTCGAAAAGCGCCGCGTCTATTTCCATATTTTTCACGATATGCAAATGGGTGAACTTAACGAGGCGGCGCTCTATGCCTTTTGGATTCTGAAACTTTGTCCTTTCGGCATTGCCGGCAAAGACGGCGGCGCATTTAACGCTCTCATCGCCGCGCGAATTTTCACCGGCGCCGTCCGCGCCGCCGCGCAATCACACGGTAAAAGCACGACCTTTACTCGCGAACTCGTCGAAAAACTTATTTATTCATTCCGCTACCGCGACCTGTCAAAAGAAGCGCTGATGCTGATGGCGGACGGCTTCATTAGCGCCTAATTAATCGCCCGCCGGCAACACCAAGCGCGACCGCAAAACGTTCATAATTTCGTCGTCCCATTCGCGCGGTTTGCCGGTTTTATCGACGCAAGCGAGTTCGACCGCGCCGACGGTGATGACCGCCCCGCCCTTTTTCACGACCGTCGTGATTTCGACGCGCGCGCGGCGCAAGCCGGTTACCCACGTGAACAGTTCGACTTCGTCGTCGTAAATCGCGTAGCCGAGATAACGCGCCGCGCATTGGCGCACCGGCAGGAAAATCCCGCGCTCTTCCATCCGCCGATACGCAAAACCCGCGTCGCGCAACATTTCCGTCCGCGCCCGCTCAAACCACACCCAATAATTCGCGTAATAAACCCGCCCCATCGCGTCGGTCTCGCTGTATGGGACGCGGTATAAAAAACGATGCGCCGGCGGCGGCGGCGAGAGTTTGTCTTGGAGGTTCATTTTTTTCTCGATAGGGAAAAGGTTTGAGGGAAAAGGGAAAAGAGTAATCGCGCGCTACTTTTCCCTTTTCCCTATTCCCTTTCCCCTTTGTCCAGCGCAATTTCCACGCGCGCGTTGCCGCCGGCGGGTCGCCAGATGCGTAGCGTCGCGAGTTCGTCGTCTTTGGCGAAAACGTGGCGAATGTCGTAGTCCTTGACGATTTCGCTCTTGACATATTGCCAGCCGGTTTTCGGCATTTCGGCGAGATACCAATCGCTAGCGGCGCCGACGGTCAAAATCCCGTCATACACGACCACGCCGCCGCGCAGGGCGCTACCCTGAAAGTTGTGGCTGAGCCGGCGATTGAAGCGGAAATTTTGCGGCGCGGGCACGTCGGCGAACTGCACGTTGCGCAAGACCGCGACTTCGCCGGCGGCGGTCGCGGTCGGCAACGCCATCACCGGCGCGCGCGGCGAATGTTGACAACCGCAGACGGTCAAAGCCGCGAATAAGACCGCGAATAATTTTTTTCCGGCGTCGCGCATAGCGTCATCCTTCGTCGATTTTGGCGTTGTTGCATAAAAATAGTGGGCAGTGAGCGGTTGGCGGTGGACAGTGGCGGGGTTTTATTTTCAAATCCGCAAGCGCCTTACCGCTCGCCGCTCACTAACCACTCGTCCTCTTCGCTTATCGGCGAACCTGCAACCGCGAGTAAAAAATTGGCGTCAATTACAACCGTGAAAATGCCGGGACAGCGCCGCCAAAGCGCGCCGACGGCATCCGTGGCGCGTTCTACGTTTTTTGTCCCCGTCACGGCGCGGCGGTTTTGAAATAAAATTTGGTTTGTTCCGAGCGTTTGACGGCGTCGATGGCTTCGGCGAAAACGCCATACGGCACGTTTTTGTCCGCGTTGATGACCAACACTGGGTCGCGCATTTTTTGGCGCATTTGCGCGATGGCGGCGGGCAACTCGGCGAGCGTGATTTTTTGTTTGCCGAAATAGAGGTCGCCGGCGCGGTCGATGCTTAACACCTGAATTTGCGGCGCGACGGTTTCCTGACTTTCGCCGCGCGGCAATGCGACCGTGATGCCGCTGTCGGTTTCAAACTTCGCCGACAACAACACGAAAATCAGCAGTAAAAACATCACGTCAATCAGCGACGTAATGTTGATGGTCGCGCTACGCCGGGCGGCGGCGGGAGTAAAACGCATCGGCGGCTTCCTTTCAGCGGTAAAATCAATTCGACCATTATGGCGTTTAGCGGCGGCGGTCGCCAGAGAGGTCAGCCGAAAATTCAGCGCGCCCCCTACTGCCGAAAACGGGAAAATATAATATCCGCGCCTTTAATTTTTCGACGCGATTTTTTCGGAGCCGGCTATGACCTTTCTCTTCGTTCTCGTCGCCGCGTATTTGCTCGTTACCGGTTATCTCGGCTATTGCGGCTGGCGCGGCACCAAAACCCCCGCCGATTATCTCACCGCCGGCGGGCAAATTCATCCGGTGGTGATGGCGCTCAGTTACGGCGCGACGTTTATTTCGACCTCCGCCATCGTCGGTTTCGGCGGCGCGGCGGCGATGTTCGGGATGTCGCTCCACTGGCTAACTTTCTTCAACATTTTCTTCGGCATTTTTATCGCCTTCGTTTTTTTCGGCACGCGCACGCGGACGTTGGGGCGGCATCTGCAAGCCCACTCTTTCCCCGAACTCATCGGCAAGCGGTTCGCTTCGCGCGCCTTGCAAATTTTCGGCGGCGGCGTCATTTTACTTTTTATGCCGATTTACACCGCGGCGGTGTTGATTGGCGCGGCGAACGTGTTGGTCGCCGGTTTCGACATCAACTATGACGCCGCGTTGTTGCTCTTGTCGCTAGTCGTCGGGCTGTATGTGATTATGGGCGGCTTGAAAGGCGTGATGTACACCGATGCGTTGCAAGGCGCGATAATGTTTTTCGGGTTGTTGCTGGTGTTGGTGCTGACGTATGCGCAACTCGGCGGCATTACGGCGGCGCACGAAAAACTGACCGCGCTCGCGCCGTTGGCGATTGAAAAATGGGGCGCGCTGGGGCATCGGGGCTGGACGGCGATGCCGGAATGGGGCAGTCGTTTTTGGTGGGTGGTGATGTCGCAAATCGCTTTCGGCGTCGGCGTCGGCGTCATCGCGCAACCGCAATTGGTGGTGCGTTTTATGACCGTGAAAAACAACCGCGAACTGCATCGCGCCGCGGCGATTGGCGCGGCGTTTATTTTGGTTACGGTCGGCGTCGCCTATTGCGTCGGTCCGCTGTCCAATTGGTTTTTCCTCAATATGCCCTCGCGGGTTACCGGCGAGACGTTCGGGCAATTGGCGGTCGCGGCGGCGGACAATCGGATTGATATGGTCATTCCGCTGTTTATGCGCCACTTTATGCCGCCGTGGTTGAGCGACGTTTTTTTCGTAACGCTACTCGCGGCGGCGATGAGCACGATAAGCAGTCAGTTTCACACGATGGGCGTGGCGGCAAGCCGCGACGTGTTCGCGCCGTTGTTTCCGCCGCGCCATAACGACGACCGGCGGGCGGTCGTCGCGGCGCGCGCCGGCGCGTTGTTCGTGTTTGTGTGGAGCGTGTTGATTGCCGAGGCGTTGCCGCGTTATTGGGCGGGCGAAGGCGTGGCGATTATCGCGCGCGGCACGGCGGTGTTTTTCGGCTTGTGCGCGGCGACGTTTTTACCGTTGTTTGTCGGCGGCTTGTATTCGCGGCGGCTGACGCGCGCCGGCGCGGTCTGGGGCGGCGTCGCCGGTTTTGTCGCGAGTTTCGTCTGGCTGTTTTTTGTCAAACAAAAAGAGTCGGCGGATTTACGTCTCTGCGAGGCGTTGACCGGCAAAATTTGTTTGGCGCCGGACTTGCAAAAATGGCTACCGGATTGGGTCGTCGTCGCCGAAGTTGACCCGACGGTCGTCGCGTTGCCCGTGGCGCTCGTCGTTACCGTCGTCGTCAGCGCCCTGACGCGCCCGTTGCCGGCGGCGCACTTGGATAATTGTTTCCGGCGGAGTTGAAAAGCGATTACGAATTAAAAATTAAAAATTAAAAATTACGAATTACGAAACAAAAAAAACGCCCCTTGCGGGGCGTTTTTTTTGTTTCGCGCCGTTGGCGCGGACTGCTTTTCCTTTTCCCTTTTCCCTCTCACCTTTTCCCTTTACTTAAAAATCATCCCCGTCCAACGGAATAACTTTATGGCTGTCTTTCGGCGCGGGGAGCGCTTTCGTCGCCGGTTTTTTCACCGCGGGCTTCACTAACGGCTTCGGTTGCAGTTTGCGCGGAGCGGGCGCGGGGCGCGAAACACCGCCGCCTTCGCCGCCGGTAACGAGCCGCACCAACTCCCGCACCATATCGTTCAACGTCGCCGCTTGCGCCGAGAGTTCTTCCGACGCGCTCGCCGTCTCTTCCGCGCTCGCCGCGTTCTGTTGCGTTACCTGGTCCATTTGCGACACCGCGCTGTTGATTTGCTCCATCCCCGTCGCCTGCTCGTTGCTCGCGTTCGTGATTTGCGCAATCAACTCGCTGACCTGTTGCGACCCTTCTTGAATTTGCTTGAAACTTTTTTCGAGCAAGCCCGCGATTTCCGTCCCGTGCTTCACCCGCGCCACCGTGCCTTCGATGAGTTCCGTCGTGTCTCGCGCCGCCTGCGCCGAGCGTCCCGCCAAATTACGGACTTCTTCCGACACCACCGCAAAACCCTTGCCCGCTTCGCCGGCGCGCGCCGCCTCGACCGCCGCGTTCAGCGCGAGGAGGTTGGTCTGAAACGCGATGTCCTCAATCGTCTTGATGATTTTGCTGATTTTCTCCGCCGAGTCGTTGATTTCGCTCATCGCCGTCGTCATATCAATAACGTCTTTCTCGCCGCTCGCTATTAACTTATTCGTCTGTTGATTGGTCGCGTTGGTTTTGTTCGCGTTATCGGCGTTTTGCTTGGTCATCGAAGTCGTTTCTTCTATCGACGCCGAGGTTTCCTCCAAACTCGACGCCTGCTCCGACGCGCCCTCGGCGAGCGACTGCGACGCGCTACTGATTTGATTCGACGCCGCGTCAACTTGCGTCGCGCTGTCGCCTAATCCTTGAATAATCGCGTTGAGGCGTTTGACCACTCCCGCGACGACGAGATATGCGATAAGCACGCCGAGCAAAATACCGACGATGCTGACCACGAGCGTTACCACGCGCACCCGCGCTCCGAGTTTATCCGCGTCGCCAACGGTCGTTTCCATCGACTTCTTCGCGGCGACGGTAACCTCATCCACGAATTGACTCACCGCTTGGCGCGCTTTCGCCGCGTCGCCGTTCATCAACCGCGTCGCTTTGACGTTGGTGTCTTGGTCAACCAGCGCGACGACTTGTTTCAAGGTGGCGGAAAGCGTTGCTTCCAACGTCTGGCGAACCGTGTCGATGTTTTGCGCGATGGCGGGATAGTCGCCGCGAATTCGTCCGGCGACCGCGTTTAACGAGGCGACAATCGCGGCGTCTTCTTTCAGCACGGTTTCCCGATAGCGGTCGGAGGTGGCTAAATCCAATTCGGGAATATACCGGTTCACGGTGAGGCGCAGTTGCAATATCCGGGCGCGGGCGCGGCGCAAATCGTCAACCGCGTCTTCGTCTTTGCCGGACAACGACTGCGCGATTTCTTCCACCGTGCCGTCAACTTGCGTCAACTTATCCCACAAGCCCGCAAACAATTGTTCGGCTTTCTCGTTGGTGTTTTGTAACGACAAGTCCGCCACTTGCTTGGTGAGTTCGACATACTTTGACCAGAGTTTCTGAAATTCCGGCATATAGCCGCGGAGTTGCGGCGAGGCGTCGGCGGGGATATTCGCTTCGTATTGGGCGACGTATTCGGCGGCGTGCGTTTCCGTGTTTTTGAGCGCGCCGTTAATTTTCGCCTCCATCGCCGCCTCGTCGGTTTCGCGGACGATGTCGATAATTTCGGCGCGGCGCTCAAGCAAGGTGGAATCGAGCATCCCCAGCGCGTCGGTGCGATAGGTCAGCAAGCCGAGGCGATACGTGCTGTCCGACAACTCGGCAATGCTATACAGCCCGATGCCGGCAATGGCGGCGGCGACGACCGCCAACAAAATGATGGCGGAAAAAATCTTTTTGGACATCGACATAAATGCTCCTTTGGGCGGGTGAAAAAACGTTTTGCACATTAAATTTACGGGGGGGGGGGGAAGCGCAATAATTTACTCTACAATTTTCACCGAAAAGATGAAGAAATTGGAAGTTTTTTCAGCCAATGATAAAGGTTTTTCCGAGAGTTAAGCAGTTTAAGAATTTTAAGATTCTTAAGATTCTTTAAGATTCTTACACTCCTTAAAAACCCTAAAATTCTTAAACCCCCGACCTCTCTTTTACGCCGCCGTGTTTGGCTATACTTTCTCCGCCTCCGGCGGGTAAATTTTTTGCTCGCCGGCAATCAATTTTACAGGAACAAAAACTATGACCGTCTTCAAACCCGTGCCGCGCGAAATTGATTTTGTCGTCTCTGAAAAGCAGTGGGCGGAATTTTGGCGCGAGCGCCAAATTTTTGACCGGCAACTCGCGCAAGGCAAAAGCCGCGCCGCCGCCGAACATCCGCAAAATCCGACCTACGTCTTCTACGAAGGTCCGCCCACCGCCAACGGTATTCCGCATCCGGGGCACGTGTTGACCCGCGTGATTAAGGACTTGTTCCCGCGCTTCTACGCGATGAACGGCTACGACGTGCCGCGCAAAGCGGGCTGGGACACGCACGGCTTGCCCGTCGAAGTCGAAGTCGAAAAAGTCCTTAAAATCGAGGGCAAACCGGGCATCGAAAAATTCGGCGTCGAACCGTTCATCAAAAAGTGCAAGGACTCGGTGTTCAAGTATGCCGACCTCTGGGCGAAACTCACCGAGCGCATCGGCTTTTGGATTGACCTCGACGACCCCTATGTAACCTACCACCAAAGTTACATCAATTCCGTCTGGTGGTCGCTCCAACAAATTTGGGACGCGGGGCTGATTTATCACGGACACAAAATCGTCCCGTGGTGCCCGCGTTGCGGCACGGCGCTGTCGAGCCAAGAAGTCGGACAGGGCTACAAAACGGTCAAAGACCCGTCGGCGTTCGTCGCGTTCAAATCGACCGCCGACCCGCAAACAATGTTCGTCGCGTGGACGACGACGCCGTGGACGTTGCCGAGCAACGTCGCGCTCGCGGTCGGCGCCGATTACGAATATGTTTATTGCAAGGTAGAGGGCGGCGAAACGCTCGTCGTCGCGGCGGCGCTCCGCGAAAAAACGCTCGGCAAGATTCCGCACGCAGTCGTGCAGACCGTGCGCGGCGCCGATTTGCTCGGCAAAACCTACGCGCCGCTTTTCGATTTTGCGAAACCGAACAAACCCGCGTATCGAATCATCGCCGGTGATTTTGTCGGACTGGATACGGGTAGCGGCATCGTGCATATCGCTCCCGCCTACGGCGAGGACGACGCGAAAGTCGGGAAAGAAAATAATTTGCCGGTCGTCAATCTTGTCGATACGGCGGGGCGTTTCATCGACGCGGCGACGCCTTACGCTGGGAAATTCGTCAAGGACGCCGACAAGGAAATTTTGCGCGACCTCAAAGCGCGCGGGCAACTCTTAAAGACCGAACAATACGAACACGAGTATCCGTTTTGCTGGCGGTGCGACAGTCCGCTGTTGTATTATCCGCGTCCGGCGTGGTATATCGCGACGACGAAAATCAAAGACGAAATGCTCGCCGACAACGAAAAAATCGGTTGGTTGCCCGAACACATTAAGGACGGACGCTTCGGCAATTTTTTGCAGACCAACGTTGATTGGGCGCTGTCGCGCGAACGTTATTGGGGCACGCCGCTCCCGCTTTGGCAGTGCGCTTGCGGACACGAACAGATGGTCGGCGGCGGCGCCGAATTGAAGCATCTCGCGACGCCGGCATCGCTCGCCGAGATTGCAAAAACCGACGGCTACAAGAACGGCGAAATCGAACTCCACAAGCCCTATGTTGATTTAATCAAAATCAAATGTGAAAAATGCGGCGCGGAAATGACGCGCGTCCCCGAAGTTATCGACTGTTGGTATGACAGCGGCTCGATGCCGTTTGCCCAGTGGGGTTATCCTTACGCCGACGGTAGCGCGGCGAAATTTGCGGCGGCGTTTCCCGCCGATTTTATCACCGAGGCGATTGACCAAACGCGCGGGTGGTTTTACACCTTACTCGCGATTGCGACGTTGCTCCGCCAAGCCGCAATCGTCCAAAAAACGGCGGGGAAATTGTCGCCGGAACTCGCGCCGTGGCTTGACCGCGACTATCCGCTCCCTTACAAAAAATGTTTGGTGCTTGGACACGTCTGCGACGAGCATGGTTACAAAATGTCGAAATCCAAAGGCAATTATCTTGACCCGTGGCAAATTTTAGACCACGAGGGCGCGGACGCGATGCGCTGGTATTTTTATTCGTCGAATCAACCGTGGACTTCGGTGCGCTTTTTCCAGAACGCGATTCGCGACGCGCAAAAGGATTTTTTAATCCGCCTGCGCAACGTCTATTCGTTCTTCGTGATTTACGCAAATATCGACGAGTTCAATCCGGCGGACGGAATTAAAGAAAATGTGCGCGACTTGGCGCCGGCATCGTTCGCCCAAGCGAAAACTTATGTGCCGCTCGCCGAACGGACGCCGCTCGATAAATGGATGCTGTCGCATTTGGAAAAAGCGGCGGCGGTCGTCACGGAAAATCTGTTGGCGATGAATATCTTAAACGCGGCGCAGGAATTGACCGCGCTCGTTGACGGCTTGTCGAATTGGTTTGTGCGCCGCTCGCGCGATAGATTCTGGCAAGCGGAAAAGAACGCCGAAAAATGGGCGGCGTATTGGACGCTCTATGAAACGCTCGCGAAAATTTCCGGTCTCATCGCGCCGTTCGTGCCGTATTTGGCGGAGGAAATTTATCAAAGATTATTCCGCGATTTATTCCCGCATTTGCCGGACAGTATTCATTTGACCGCGTGGCAAAACGCGGACGCGGCGCGGCGCAACCCCGCGGTCGAGACCGAAATGGACGCGGCGCGAAATGTGGTTTCGCTCGGACTCGCGGCGCGGGCGGCGCATAAATTGAAAGTGCGCCAACCGTTGTCGCGGGCGGTGATTATTTTAAGCGACGAAAATTTGAGCGAGCGTATCGCGCGGTTCGCCGGCGTGATTCGCGACGAATTGAATGTGAAAAAATTGGAGTTCAGCCGCGACGCCGCGCAATACGTCAACTACGAAGTTAAACCCGACTTCAAAAAACTCGGCGCCAAACTCGGCGCCAAAATGAAAACCGTCGCGGGCGCAATCGCTAAAATCGCCCCCGCCGAAATCATCGCCGCGCTCGACCGCGCGGGTTCGTTCACGCTTGAATTGAATGGTGAAAAAATTTCGCTGACGACGGACGAACTAACCGTTCGTCTGACCGCCAAAGACGGCTTCGCGGCGCAGAGCGGCGCCGGCGCCGTGGTCGCCATCGATGAAAAAGTTACGCCCGAATTGTTGCGCGAGGGCTGGGCGAGAGAATTAGTCAACCGCGTGCAGAATCTGCGCAAAGATTTGGACTTGGCGTATCAACAACGCATCGCGCTGACCGTGCAGACCGGCGCCGAACTGTCCGCCGCCTTCGCCGAACACCGCGACTATATTATGAGCGAAACGCTGGCGACCGAATGGCGCGATGATTTTCCCACGGACAACGCCGCCGTCCGCGAATTTACAATTGACGAACAGGCGGTAAAAATCGGCGTATCGGCGATTGGCAAATAGGCGTCGATTGCCTGAATGAAAATGAACGGATTACCGGCGATGTTGGGGGAGCGCGGCGAATTTCCGATACTATTTTTATTCGGCTTTTTAACCGGCGTAAATTTATTTGTGAAAGGAGTGGTCAAATGGAAGCCAAATTTATCAATCCTTACACCGATTTCGGGTTCAAAAAACTTTTCGGCGAAGAGGCGAGTAAAGACCTGTTGATTGATTTTCTCAACACGA
>JAISJR010000083.1 GCA_031261425.1 Planctomycetota bacterium | reverse complement strand
GGAGGAGGACTTTGCGAGTGAGTATCGCTTCATGGAAGAGAGTGAGCGTGCCCGTTGGATGTACGGCCTTTATAGTGCCGTGTCGGCACAGACAATTTTGCCTGACGGCCTTTATACGGGTAGTTTGCTCACTACCCGCACGCCTGACGTGTTGCTTATTATTATGGAGAGCTTTGGTACGTCGCTGATGGAGTATCCCGACGTGGCTCCCAACCTCAACAAGCTGGCATCGGAGGGTGTTTACTTCTCCAACTGCTATGCGAACAGTTACCGCACGGATAGGGGGATGGTGAGTTTGTTGAGCGGGCAGTTGAGTTATCCCAAGCTCTCACTGATGAAGCTGCCCCGTGAGAGCCAAAGCCTGCCCAACCTTGCCCGCACGCTTTCGGGCGCGGGTTATGAGACGAGCATGCTGTATGGGGGCGACATCAACTTCACGAACATGAAGGGGTATCTGCGCGCGGGGGGCTACGCTCACATCACGGCAGATACGGACTTCCCGCTGCAAGAGCGGACTTCGTCCAAGTGGGGAGTGCAGGACGAGCATACTTTTAATTATCAATTGTCAATTATCAATTGTAACGCGGCCGCTAACAATTCACAATTCACAATTCACAATTTTGGAGTTTGATAATAAAATTCGCTTCGCGCCATTTTGATAATTACTCCTCAATTGTTAATTGTTAATTTTTAATTGTTAATTGCTCTTGACGCTCCGCAAAGAAAAAAAACGGCGAAAAAACTTGCAACGCAATTGGCAATTTATACATTCGGACGTGGTTGAATTTTTAGCGCTAAATTTATCGGTCGCCTCGCCGATAATCACATTCAACCCTCAACCAAAAGGTGGACGATGAGCGCGGCAAACATCAATCTGATTGACGGCTTGGAAACCGTGGCGCGGCACGCGAAGCCGAGCCACGCGCAACCGGCGGACGGCGCGAACTTCCGCGATTTTCTGTTGAGCAATTTGGAGCGCGTCAACCAAATGCAAAGCGAGGCGGACACCGCGGTCAACGACCTCGTTACCGGCAAAGAAACCGACATCACCAAAGTAATGGGCGCCGTCGAAAAAGCCGACGTGGCTTTCCAAACGCTGATGTCCGTCCGCGGCAAACTCGTCGATAGTTACAAGGAAATTATGCAATTGCGGCTGTGACGCCCCTTGCCGGTTAGTTCAGCGTTCGCGCGCGGCGCGAGCGCTTTTTTATGGTCGCTTTTTTCAACTTTTGCCGAAGAGGAACTATGTCCGTTATTCGCGAACTCTTGAACCATCTCCGCCAAAAAATGACGGAAATGACTTCCGCGCAACGCGCCAGTATGTTGACGATGGTTATCACCGTCGCGGCGTTGCTGATGTTGGTCATCTGGCTCGGCACGCTCGGCGAAAAACAAAAATACGTGCCGCTCAACGTGCCGGTGCCGCTGGCGCAAGCCGACACCACCAAAGAGTTGCTCACCAAAGCCGGCATTACCGATGTCGAATACGACTACGAAAACGGGCTGGTCCGCGTGCTCGAAAGAGACCGCTACAAGGCGCTCAGCGTTTTCGCCAAAGAGCAATTGTTGCCGACCAACGGCGGCGGCGGTTTTGAGAAAGCGCTGAAAGAAACCAAATTCACCGACACGCAAGCCATCACCGGACACCGGTTTATGGAGGCGTTGCAAAACGAAGTCGTGGCGATGATTCAAAGCATCGACGGCATCGACAGCGCGAAAGTCATTTTCGCCGACGCGGAAAAGAAATCGCTGTTCCGTGTGCCGATGCGCCAGCGCGCGACCGTTACGGTCAAAACCGCGTATAACAAGCCGCTGACGCAAGATATGGCGGACACCATTATCGCGATGGTGGCGTATGCCAAGAGCGGCTTGCAGGCGGAGGATGTCAGCGTTACCGACCAGTCGGGGCGCAATTTCCGCCGCGACAGCGACGAGCAACTGACGCGCGTCGCCACCAAGCAAATGGCGATGAACCGCGCGGCGAGCGACAAGGTGAAAAAAGATGTCGAGGAATTGGTGCGGCGGGCGGTGCCGAATTGCGAGGCGTATGCGTGGGTGGACACGACGTGGGATTTGTCGCGCCGCAAAGAAGTGCAACACCGGCTCGACGCCGCGATGCCCAAACAAGTCAACAAACTGAAAATCACCGAGCGGCACACCGACGAGCCCGGCGCGATTGTCGGCACGCAACCGAACATCCGGCGCAACACCAATATGCAGCCGGAGGGCAACGGGCGCAAAATCGAGCGTTTCGCCGAGCGCACCGAGTCGAAAGTCCTCAACGAATTTTCCTACACCGACACCGAGACCGTTCCCGACCCGAAAATCACCAAGCAGACGATTTCGGTGATTGTGCATTTGCCCTATGAATATCGCTACCTCGACAACGACCCGGCGAAGGGTTGGATAATGGAGGACGCCAACAGTCCGCAGGCGAACGACCCGACGCGCGAGGGCGATTTGCGTCAGCGTTTTCCGGTGGCGGCGGTGAAGGACGACCAATTGTTGGCGCTGGAAAATTCCATTCGCAAGGCGGCGGGAATGTTGGAGGGCGAAGACCGGCGCGAAGTGATTATTCAACAAATTCCGTGGAGACCGCAACTTGAAGTTGACCGGCAACGCGAGGTCGTTAATCGCTGGGAAGAATTTTTGCACAGCAACGCGGTGTCGCTGGTGTTGATGGGCATTTTGTTTATCGCCATCGTTTTCCTGTATTTGCAGGCGAAGCGCGTTCTGCCGACGGAAGAAATAAAAGTGCCGAGTTTGGCGGAATTGGCGGGCGGCATCACGCCGAAAGTGGTCAGCGAACAGGACAAAAGCCAAGCCGATTTTGAGAATCTGCGCAGTCGCGTCGGCGACTTCATCAACGAAGACCCGATGAAAGCGACCAGCATCGTCCGCCGCTGGATAACCGCGCGTAGCGGAAACGATTAAGAGCGATTGAGAGCGTGTTGCTAAATCAGGAGTTGCTATTTTACGTTGTTTTACACTGATTAGTTAGTCGTCGGGGCAAATGATTGAGAATTCTTATTTTATTTGCAATGCTCGTGTCTTTTCCTTTCCCCTCGGTTAAAAAGCCCGTCGGTACGACCGCCGTCGCCGTGCCGACGGCGGTCTGCAAGGCTTTCATTTTCTTTTCCGCCGTTTCCGCCGACTTCGGGTCTAATTTCAACGCCTTGTCGAGTTCTTTTGTTTCGTCCGTACTCGCTTTGAGCGTCTTGTTCAGCCCTTTAACTTTGTTGTCTATTTCCTATAAACTGCGGGCTATCTCTACCGCCATGCGTTATCACCTCCTTGTTTTTTGGCATAGAAAAAGCACCCACGAATGAGTGCTATGTTTGCTACTGTATTTTATAATGAATCTTTTTTTCTTTTATGCTCTATGTGATATTTTCCCATTGCAACTTTTCCAAACTTTTTAACTTTGTGGGCAGATGAAATAACTGCATCTGATACATCAGAAGTAAGGTCATTGTCAAGGATACTGTTTATAAAATCTTTGCTATGAGCAAAGCCCTTTATCGCTTCCAATCCGGCTTTTATATCGTAAAACGCTATTAGACCATCATTGACATCTTGATTCAATAATCTTGTTAGGTATTCTGTTGACGGGTTTGCATTTTTGTTTTTACAGTCAAATTCGCTAATTAAAAGTTTCGCCTTATCTAACTCAGATGAAACTGCATGGAATCGCTTAACAAAACATTGCAACCAATTTTTATATAATGGTTTTCTCGATTCGTCTTTCCCAGAAAGGATTTTTACAAAATGATGAATATCCATCAACAATTCACATGCAGTCCTTACGGAATTGACAATATCACCATGGGCAATTTCATTGCGCAAAATTGGAAAATCAAAGGCATAGTAAATGTACTCAGACAAGCCGTCTCGGTTGCGTAAAATATGAAGTTTTTCAGTTACAGCAGCCCTTTTTAGATTGTCGATTCCGATTTCTCGTAAGTAATCTGTAACAAACCCTTCGATTTGTATTGATGCAATTGATATAAAAGATGCATATCTTTTATTTTGAAAAAGGTTTAACGCATCTTCTATAACCTCTTGCCGCGAACATAATATGAAGTTTTTTCCTACTGTGTCTAAAATCGCATTGCAATACTTCTTGCTTTCTATGTTATATAGAAATAGTTCATCATATTTATGAGGAGCCGTAACTTTAAGAGCAAGTATTTCATCTGCCGTAGATATTTCCACATCACCAAAGTCAATGTATTGCCTAAAGTCCGCATCCTCATACTGCTCTAATGTTCCATACTTATTACATTCAAAAAAAACTCCTAAAATATCCAAAACCCTATAAGGATTTTTTATTGCTTCCGCAACTGCTTTTTCTTTGAGTTTTCCAGCACTATTGTCATCAATAGCTACTTCGAGCAACTTTTCATTAACCGAAAGAATAAACTCCATTTTTTTGTAAGGCAAGCTGCCTTCTGGATTTTCGCCAACCTTCTTTTTTAAGTCTATTACTCTTTTTGCATATTCAACAACGCATTCCTGCGTTTTGTTCTTCAACTTAGTATAAACTGAAGCAATATCTTTTTCGAGACGTAAGGCATTCTTATATATTATATCCTCGTCAGAAATATTTTCATCTTTCTGTCTAAACTCTGAAAGAATACATTCCTTTGAATACCCGTTTGCTTCGGCAAATGCCAGAAATTGCCTCACTATATACTCTTTGCTACAAAACCTTTCGAGTTCACCCCAAAATTTTGATACAAGAGATGACCACTTACCGAATGTAATATGTCCGGCATTTTTGACCTCCAACTCTTTCAGAATACTGTCGAGTGTTTTTTGGGTGGCTGGTTTTGAATTTTTGTCAATTTCGGCTAATTCTTCATCCGTTAATTGTCGCGCTATTGTTTTTTTGTTTGGCACTTTCAAGCCCTCCATTCACTGATAATTATACCAAAAATAACCGATTTCGTCTACCGATAAGCATACCTATTCCGTAAACTCATCGTTAATTTTCTCCTCCCACCGTTTTGCCGCCCTGTCGTCAAGCCCTTTGAGTTTCCGCACGGCTTTGGTTATGAAGCGGCGCGGCTTTATCGTTGAGGTGCCGCTGTTGAGGACGCTTGCAGTCTTGGCGTAGGGCGTACCGTCGGGCGCGTTGCCCTCGTATTCCAAACGGTAACCGTAACGACTGCCGCGCTTTGCGTCGGTCTTGTATGCCTTGCCGTCCGCCGCAATCAATTTCAGTTGTCGGCATTTTTCCGACAACTGACTTATCACTGTATTTTTTCTTTTTAGGTCATTCCAATATTGCCTTGGTATTTTGGGCGCGACAAGTGCAGCCATAACGTCAACAACGGAAAACAAATAAGTCCCGCCGTCTTGTTTCGCATAGCGAATGACTTTATCGTTAAAATTTTTATCTGCCATCTACTTTTTCGCCTCCGTTTCGCTCGGCGCCGTCGGGTAATATGTCCATTTTAAAAGACGCACTCCGTTAGGAATGCGTCCAGACAAACGATTCTATCGCGCGCGCTGAGGCATAAATTCGTAATTACTCCGTCGCTAACTCGCGAGGATTTCAACCGAGTTTTTGCGGGCGCGGTGAAATTGGACGGTGCCGTCTTTGAGCGCGAACAGCGTGTAGTCCTTGCCCTGACCGACGTTGGCGCCGGCGAAAAACTTGTTGCCGTGCTGGCGCACGATGATGTTGCCGGCGACGACTTTTTCACCGCCGTATTTTTTCACGCCGAGATACTGCGGATTGCTGTCCCGACCGTTGCGCGTCGAGCCCTTGCCGGTTTTGTGTGCCATATTTTTCTCCTGATTAAAATGCCGAATTTTCAAGAAATTACAAATTAAAAATTACAAATTAAAAATGACGGATTGGACTTAAAAATGCGCGAAGCGAATTTGTCAATCAAACTCCAAAATTTTTAATTTTTAATTTTTAATTGAATTACGCGGCGATGCCGGTGATTTTGACTTTCAGATATTTCTGCCGGTGTCCTTTGCAGGTGCGGCTGTCTTTGCGGCGGCGGAAGAACACGCACCGCGTTTTCGGACCTTTGACTTCGGCTAACACTTTGGCGAGAACTTTCGCGCCCGCGACGGTCGGCTTGCCGACTTTGGTCGTGTCGCCGACGAGCATCAGCACTTCGCCCAAATCCACTTCGCCGCCGACTTCGGCGTCCAACAGTTCCACGCACAGTTCGTCGCCTTCGCCGACCGTGTATTGTTTGCCGCCGGTTTTAATGATTGCTTTTTGCATAATCCACCTTGTCCTTGAAAAAATTCCGAAACCGCCGTCGGGCGTAAAAAGTTGCGGAATGGTATTATTTGCAGCGATAAAATCCAGACCTTTTATGAAAAGAAAATCAATTTCCATTTTTCGTTTTGCCGCGGCGCGGCTGCTCCTTGACCACGCAACTCTGACCGCAATTATTCGCGCCTGTCAATTTTCTCCCGCCGTTCCCCGACCCGAAGGATTTTCACTATGAGCGAATTTATCGTTAATTTGCCGTCGTTAGGCGACGACGCCGGCGACAGCGCCAAGGTCTCTTTTGTCTATGTCAACGTCGGCGACGCCGTCGCGGAAAACGGCGACCTGATTGAAATGGTTACCGACAAAGCGACGTTCAACGTCCCGTCGCCGAAAAGCGGCAAAGTCGCCAAAATTCTCGTCGCCGAAGACGACGAGGTTAAAGTCGGCGAACCCATTTGCGCGCTGGAAATCTAAGCGACTTTCTTTCGACCAGCGAAAGAGCAATTACGAATTACGAACTCACGTTACACGCAAAAAATAGAAGCCGTGAATGAACACGAAAAGAACTTAACCCGAATTTCACGAAACCGAGCGAAGCGAAAGTTAGTGGGCTTTCCCAATTTTTTTTTGTCCATTTTCCGGCTTTTTAATTCGTGTAATTCGTGGACAAATTTCTTTAACTCTAACATTGCCGAAAAACTATGTGGCGAAAAATAATCGTTCTCGGTTTATGCGGTTGGGGCGGCGTGTTCGCCGCCGATTTCGATTTGGCGCAACCGACCATTGAAATGCGCCGCTTGCAAAAATGCGAGCATTGCGGCGAGCCGCTCGTCGTTACCACGATTACCCCCGGCGCGGCGGTGCGTTGTCCCAAATGCGAGCACGTCGAACGCCGCCTGCCCAACAGCGAACTTTTGGTCAAGGTCTATCAGGTCTGCCCGTCTTGCTCCGCGCGGCTCGACGTGTCGTCGCTCGCCGCCGGCGCCCCGCTGAAATGCGGCGCTTGCGGCTTCGCGCAACGAGTGATGCCGGAAGCCGTGCCGCCGCCATCGTCCGGCGCCGGCGCGATTCCCGCCGGCGTTACCGTTACGCCGACCGCGCCGTTGCCAAAGCCGAACGAGCGGGAAATTCCCCTGCCGCGCGTCCCCGGTTTGAACGCCGACGCCGACGCCGCGGACGAATACGAGGGCTATCAATATCCGCCGGTCGATGCCGCCGCGAAAGAGTCCGCCGCCGATAATTTCAACGCGCGGTCGCTGACGCAAATCGCGGGCGAACTTAAAATTTCGGCGCGGGTCAACGGGGAGCCGATTGCCACGGCGGCGGTGGAGCAGACCGTCTGGCGTAATTTACAATTATTGCAGTTGCGGCGCGGCGCGGCGCCGACGGCGGAAGAATTAACGGCGTTGCGGCAGGAAATCACCGCGCAGTTGATTGAGCGCGAATTGTTGCGGCAGGCGGCGGCGAGCGAGGGTTACGCGCCGAGCGAAGCCGAAGTGCAGGCGCGGTTGCAACTCGCGCCCAATAGCCAGACCCGCGCCGGCATCGTCGCCGAAATGACGCGCGAAGAAATTAAGCGGCGGCATTTCGCGTCCTTGCCGGTCGGGAAAATGGTCGGCGACCGCGACGTGGAGACCTATTTCAACGAACATCGCGCCGAGTTTATGACGCCGTGGCGGGTGAAAATGCGGGTGTTGACGATTTACCGCGCCCGCGACGGTCGCCCCGACCGCCGACCGGCGGAAGCGATTGCGCAGGAGGTCAAAGAGCGGCTGGACTTCGGGATTGGTTTCGCGGCGGTGGCGACCCGTTATTCGGAAGACGTTTTTCGCAACGACGGCGGCGAGATGCGCGACAGCGCCGGCAACGAGACGCTGGCGTTCGACGAAATGGCGGACGAACTGACCGCGGCGTTGCAACCGCCGACCGCGGGGCGGATTTACGGTCCGGTCGAATTGCCGACCTGCATAGTGTTTTGCCGACTGAACGAGGTCGCGCCGCCGCAAGCGCCGGCGCTAACGGCGGTGAAACCGCAAATTCGCGAGCGCCTGCAACAACTGACTCGCGACGAGTCGTTCAACCAATGGCTCGCCAAACTGAAAGCCGACGCGATTATCGAATACCAATAGACCGAAAGCGACGACGATGCAAACCACCAATTTAACCCATTTCCGCCGCCATCTCACCGGCATACTGGCGCAAACGCTGGCACGTCACGCGCCGATTGGCGTTTGCACGAAAAGCGGCGCGGTGGTGATTATCGGTGAAAACGACTACAACCTCTTAATCAAGGAAAAAGAAGCGGCGCCGCGCGCGGGCTGGGCGTCCGCTTTCGCCGCCGCCGCGAGCGGCGATGACGAAGAGACGCTACCGGATTTATTGGATGTCGATTTAGACGAATGGGTGTGGGAATGAGGCAATACGATATTTACTGGGTGAACCTTGAACCGACCGTCGGACACGAAATAAAAAAAGTTCGTCCGGCGGCGATTCTTTCACCGGACGAAATAAATCGCTACCTCAAAACCGTTATCATTGCGCCGCTGACGACGAAGTTTCGCGCCCTGCCGACGCGAGTGGCGGTGAGCGCCGCCGGCAAAAACGGCTGGGTAATGTTAGACCAAATCCGCACCGTGGATAAACAACGATTGGCGGCGCGAGTCGGCGGATTAAACGACGATAATATCCGCGAGGTAAAACGAGTTATCCAACAGTTGCTTGTCGAATAAATTACAATCACCCCCTCATAAAAGGAGAAAAAAATGTTCACTGAAAACCAACCGGAAATTGTGTTGGGCGTCGTCGGCGTGTCGCGGGACTGTTTCCCGAAAGAACTGACGAAACGCCGTCTCGCCGCGCTGATGGCGGAGTTGAAAAAGAAAAAAATCAACGCCGTCGCCGCCGACACCATCGTCGAAAACGAAGCGGACGCGCTCGCCGCGCTCAACGAATTCGATGAAAAAGGCGTCAACGCCGCCGTGATTTACCTCGGCAATTTCGGTCCCGAAGGTCCGACCACGATTTTCGCCGAGTCGTTCGCCGGTCCGGTGATGGTCGTCGCCGCCGCCGAAGAATCGAAAAAGGACTTAATCGGCGGACGCGGCGACGCGCTCTGCGGTCTGCTCAACAACAGTTACAATCTGAATTTGCGGAAAGTGCAGGCGTATATTCCGCAGTATCCGGTCGGCTTGCCCGCCGACCTCGCGCCGGCAATCGCCAAATTCATCGCGCTCGCCCGCGTCATCGTCGGCGTGTCAAACGTCAAAATCTTCGGCTTCGGTCCGCGCCCGCACGACTTCCTCGCCTGCAACGCGCCGATCGGTCCGCTGTTCGATTTGGGCGTCGAAGTGATGGAAAATTCCGAACTCGACTTGTTGGTCGAATATCGCCGCGCCAAAGAAAACAAAGCGGCGGTCGAAGCGGTCGTCAAAGATATGGAAAAAGAATTGGGCAAGAAAAATCCGTATCCCGATTTACTGCCGCGCATCGCGGCGTTGGAAGTCGCGCTCGAAGAATTTTACGCGCAACATCTCGGCGCGTCGTCGTTCGGCATTTTCGCCAATAAATGTTGGCCCGCGTTCCAGACCGAATTCGGTTTCGTGCCGTGTTACGTCAACAGCCGCTTGACGGCGAAAGGGATTCCGGTGGCGTGCGAAGTTGACCTTTACGGGGCGCTCAGCGAATTTATGGCGCAGTGCGCGAGCGACGCGCCGGTAACGCTGATGGACATCAACAACTCGGTGCCGTTCGACCAGACGCCGAAAACGGCGGCGGCGCTCAAAGGCGCGAAGCCGGAGGATTTGTTTATGGGCTTCCATTGCGGCAACACCTGCACGTCGTGCCTGAAAAATTGCAAACTCGGCTATCAGTTGATTATGAACCGTTTGCTCGAAGGCGGCAAAAAGCCGGACATCACGCGCGGCACGATGGAGGGGCAGTTGAAACCGGGTCCCTGCACGCTGTTCCGTTTGCAGTCGTCGCCGGACGCGAAGTTGCAGAGTTACGTCGCGGACGGGCATATTTTGGACATCGACCCGCAAAGTTTCGGCAGTATCGGGATTTTCGCGATTCCGCATTTCGCGCGGTTTTACCGGCACGTGATGGTGGGTAAACACTATCCGCACCACGGCGCGGTGGCGTTCGCGCAGGTCGGCGAAATTTTATACGAAGCGTGCAAATATCTCGGTATTCCCGACATCGGCACGCCGTTGCCGGACACCTTGCCCTACGCCGGCGAAAACCCGTTCGCGCTGTTCAAATAAAAAGGGCATCGGGAAAAGGGAAAAGTGATTAGGGAAAAGGGAAAAGGGAAAAGAGAATGACGAATTAAGAGTGGTGGATTTAACCTAAAAATTGCGCGAAGCGAATTTTGCCGACCATACTCCGCCACTTTTAATTCTTAATTTTTAATTCGTAACTCGTGTTACGCGATTTTGATAATTATTCCGAATAATCGCCCCGCCGGGGCGTGATGATGAATAACCGGCGGTGGAGCGCGAAGCGCGTAACCGCCGGAAAAGCGCCGCCGCAAGACCAGCCCCGCAGGGGCAAGCCCCGCACGGGGCGGGATTATTTCGTATGCCGTCGATTCATAATTTCGCCCCTGCGGGGCTAATTTATTTTCGGCGTTATCCGGCGGTTACGCGGAACGATACCGCTGTTCGCTTCACCGCCGGTTATTCATTATCCCGCCCCTGCGGGGCGTGCCGATAGTTAGCACGGTTTTACGGTTGACCGCGTAACGTGAGTTCGTAATTAGAGGTTGGTCCGCAATTCCTCGGCGGTCGGCGAGAAGGCGAACACGCCGGCGTCGGCGGTGATGCCGCGCAGAAAGCAATAGAAGCCGCCGCCGAAATGCCGCGGAAAATCGTAAGCGGCGCCGAGCGTTTGCCGCAAATGTTTATCCATCGCCGCCGCGTAAAGGTGCGCTTGCAACAGATAATTTCGCTCAATCATCGCGGTTTTAAGCGATGCCGGCGAGTAATCGGCGAGCGTGTCGGTTTTCCAGTCGGCGAAATAATAACGCCCGCCCGCGCGGAAAAACAAGTCCAGCGAGCCGGTCATCAAGCCGCGCCGCCGCTCCGCTTCCGGCGCGAAACGCAAGCCAATCTCGCGCCATTTCGTCAGGCGCAATTTTTCCGGCACGGTAAAAAAGAAATTCCATTCACGCAGGGTGTCGGCGCGACGCAAATCCGCCAAACAAAAATTACCGCTTTCCGCCACCGGCAACGGACGGCGCAACACGGTTTTTATGCGCTCAACCGTTTGCGCGCGCCGCGCGGCGGAATACCGCTCGTCGTCGGCGTCCAACCCGAACCGGCGCGCCAAAGCGTCGAACATTTCCCGCGTCGCCGCGTCCGGCTGCCAATCGGCGGTTACGGTCGCGTAATCCAATTTCTGCAAAATGGCGTGCAGAAAATTGCCCGTCGCTTTGCCGCGGGGCAGGGCGGTAGCCGCCGGCAACTCATCGCTCTCGTCATAAATTTCATCGTCATTCGCCGCCGGTTCCCGCGCGGTAAAATAATGCGCCGTCAACGCGCTGTAACTTAAAACGCCGCGCGAGCAATCAATCGCCGGCACCGGTGCGGGCGCGAGCCAATCGCCGGTCGTCAAGGGCGCGGTTTTCCGCGCGGAATTTTCGGGTTCGGCGAGGAGCGAGTTTTTAATCGTTGCGGCGACGATGGGCGAAGCGGCGAAAGACGAAACGCCGGGGGCGGCGATAAATTCCGCCGGCGCGGGCGGATTGGCGCCGTGAATTTGTTCCAAATAATTGACGGCGTCGGCGGACGCTTTGCCGCTACCGGCAAACAGCCCGCAATAATGCGCGGCGCGCGTCAGCGCCACATACGTCAGACGCAAATTTTCCGCCAAGGTCTCTTGCTTTTTGGCGAGTTCATAGCGTTTCCGCTCGCGTTTGGTCAGCGGCAAAACCAACCGGTTGTCCGGCGCGTGCGCCGTCCAGTCGGTTTGCCGCGGCAACTCGACGCCGCGCGTCAGCAAAAACGGGCAGAGGACGATGGGAAATTCCAAGCCCTTGCTCCGGTGCGCCGTCATTATCGTTACGGCGTTCCGGTCGGTTTCCAACCGCTGTTCGTAGAGTTCGTTCTTATCGCCGGCGCTCGTAATTTGCCGGCGCAACCAGCGGCGCAAAGCGACCGGCTCGTCTTTTTCTTGCCGATGAAGCAGTTCGATGAGATGGCGAAAATTCGTAATCCGCCGCTCGCCGTCCGCCAACGCCGCGCCGCGCCGCAAGGCGGCAAACGGCTCTTGCTCCAAAAAGTCCGTCAGCGCCGCAAAAATTCCGGCGCTTTCCCACCGCCGGCGGAGCGCGGCAAAGCCCTCGACCGCCGTCGCCAAATCGTCGGCGGTTCCGAAGCCCCAATCCCAAGTCGCCGCGGTTGACGGGCGGGGAACGGGCGCGCCCCAGCGCGTCGCCAGCGCGGCTTGCACTAAATCGGCGCGATGCGGCTCGGCAATCGCGTTGAGCAGGTGCCAGAGGTCTTGGGCGTCGGCGGTTTTGCACACATTGCCGGCGCGATAAATTACCGCCGGAATCCGGCGTTGACGGCATTTTTCCTGCAACGCGCGCGCCTGCCGGTTTTTATCCACCAACACCGTGAGGTCGCCCGGCGCCACTCGCGTCGTTTTATCCGCCGTAACAAACTGCCAATCGCCGCCGAGAAAGTCCGCGAGAATTTGCGCGGCGGCGGCGACGAGCGTTCTTTCGCCGGCGGGCGCCGTTTTTTCGGCGGCGGGCGGCAACCGGATGATTTCGAGCGGTTGCGCGAGCGGTTGCCCGCGATAATGCAATTGGCGCGACGGCTCGCGTCCGCCGACCGCCGGCGGATAGGCGATGCGCGGTTCGGCGAAAGCGAGCGGCGGCGCGAAAACATTGTTCACCGCGTCCAACAACGGCGCGGTCGTGCGGAAATTTTTCGTCAGCGTCCGGCTTTCGCCGGCGTCTTCTGCGGCGCGAAAATAGGTGTAAATATCGCCGCCGCGAAAACCGTAAATCGCCTGCTTGGGGTCGCCCAACATATACAGCCGCGACGCGGAGTGCGCAAAAACGGTGTGAAAAATATCGTATTGCGTCGGGTCGGTGTCTTGAAATTCGTCAACCAGCGCGGCGTGATAGAGACGGCGCAATTCTTGCGCGAGCGGCGCTTCGGCGCTCAGTTCGCCTTGGTCGTCGAGGAGCGCGGCGCGGGTGCGGTGGAGCAAATCGTCGAACGTCATTATTTGCCGGTCGCGTTGCCGCGCGGCGACGCCGAATTTTTCATCGGCGAGAAAGGCGCGCAAGCGCGCGAAAACGTTGACGCGCGGCGCTTCGGCGAGTTCGCCCGCCGCCGCGACTAATTCCGGCGCGTTGTTTTTCGCGGTGTCTTTGCAAAATTCGGCGTGGGTTAAAGCGGCGGCTTCGAGCGAGCCGGCGGCTAATTTTTCCTGACAAGTTTGCAGTTGGCGCTTGAACTTGCTGTCGCGTTTGGGCAGGGGCGTTTGCCGAATAATCTCCGCCAAGCGGGCGCGGAGGGCGTTCTCGTCGCAACTCTCCGGCGCGACGCGCAGGCGGTCGCGGTGGCGTCCGACGATTTGCGCGTGTCGCGTTAAATCGGCGATGCCGACGTCCGGCGGCATCGTGCCGGCGAGGGCTTCGCGCCGGAAAAAATCGACGACCGTTTCGCGCCGGAAATCGTCGTCGTCGGCAAGAATCTCGTCGGCGAAACCGGAGAACGCGAGCGACCGCCGGCAAAAACCGTGAATGGTAAAAATCGCGGCTTCGTCAAACGCGGCTAACGCCAAGCGCAAGCGGCGGCGGACTTTTTCGCGGTCGGTTTTTTGCGCGGCGCGGTTGACGATGGCGAGCAACAACGACTGGACCGGGGAGCCGTCGATTAACCGCAACGCCGCCGCCAAATTATCGCGAATCCGCTCGCGCAATTCGGCGGTGGCGGCTTCGGTGAACGTAACGACGAGAATCGCCGCCGGTTCCAATTCGTTTTCGAGGAGCAGGCGCAACCAGAGATGTTGCAGATTGTAGGTCTTGCCGGTGCCGGCGTTGGCTTCGATGAGGACGCGAGCGCCGGCGGTCAGCGGCGCGGCGAGAACGTCGAACTCGGCGGCGGTGGACATTGAGCGACCTTGTAGTTTGCGGTTCTTTCCGCTTTTTTTCAACTCTCAGCTTTTAACTCTCAACTCTGCTTTTGTGGGTAGGATGCCGGTTAATTCCCCGTTGTCAAACGCGCCGCGTTTTCGCCGGCGCGTTTTTTTTATTGGCGGCTCGAACCATTGCCGCGATGTCAACTTTCATTTCCGCCGGCAAACCATGCCAACCGTCAATCACCAACAGCAAAATTTCATCGACGATAAAGCGATGATGTTTGTCGCGCCGTTCTGTTGTCGGCTTCTCGCCGGCGGTGTCAATGCGTTCGTCAATCTCGTCGAGCGCGCATTGCAAGACGTTGGCGATTCGGCCCAGATTTCTCACCCCAATGGCGTTATATCCCATTTCGTATTTCGATATTTGCGCCGCCGGAATACCGGCGCGTTTCGCCAATTCGCTCTGCGTTAAGCCCCGCGCCGTCCGCAAATCCTTCAACTTTTGGGCAATAGTCATCTTTCGTTCGCCTCGTCTTTTTTGCGCAAAAAAACTTTTCTCCTTATATCGCCGCTTGATTTTTATTCTCAAAAGAATAGTTTGTATTCTTAAAAGAATAGAACGGTTCGGAAGTCGCAAAGATGCGGGACGCGGTAACTGTTCTGATTCGGAAAGGAGGGTAGCCAGACAAGCGTAGGGACGCAGTCCCGTAGCGGTAACGGCGGCGGTTCGCCGTCGGGCGGTTGGGGCGCGACGCCCCGAAGCGATATGGTTTCGCCGGAATGAGCGGTCCGATTAGCGACGGCAAAATGCAGTGATTTTAGACGGGTCGTTTTTTTGCGGCGAAAAATCGCAGTGGTTGGTTACGGAAAACCCGTGTTCAACGGTGAGCGCGGGCAAATTAGGCGGGAACCGGACAGGCAGGAACTCACATCTTGGCAGATTGCATTTCTGCCCGCCCGGTCCCCTAAAATCGAAAGGCACTACCATGAAGACGCAAAAGAAAAGCGGTTTCACGCTGATTGAGATGTTGATTGTCGTGGCGATTATCGGAATTTTGGCGGCGCTGTTGAGCGGTCCGCTGATGCGCGCGCGGCGCACGGCGCAATTGACCGGTTGCACCAACAACCTGCACCAAATCGGGCTGACGGTCGCGGCTTATACCACGCAGTTGATGCCGGGCGCATCGGTAACGTTCGCGGATATGTTGGCAGTTTACAAAGAGTTTAAGGGAGTTGATGTGCCGCCGCAAATTTTCCATTGCCCGGTTGACCAATTCGCCACTGTAACTAGTGGCGTTAGTCGTATTAGTTACGGTTGGGACACCACGGTGAATGTGGCGAATATGCCGGCGAATAAGATTGCGGCGTCAGATGTTAACTTTGGCACCGATGACACAGCCGGCAATGGGAATGTTGCAACCGCCGCGCCGCACTACGCCGACGGCACGACGATTCTCTACGGTAGCAATAACGTCCGCCGGTTGCCGAAAGGCGTTAATAAGGATGAACAGGGGATTGAAATCAAGACCGCCGTCGCCGCCGCCGCTGTCTATCCCGCCAATTAGTTAGAACCGGTTAAATGACAGTTAGTTAAAACGGGGCGGGCACGGTTAGCGGTAAGCCCGCCCTTGGGGTTTGGTTTTTAATGGGCTTTCCCCGACCTTGTTCATTAAGGTCGAGGGAAAGCCGCTAAATAAGGAGGATAACTATGTCATTGCAAGAATTTGCGTTAAATCTTCGCGGTAAACTCTTGAGTAAGAGTGCTACCGCAGAAGAAATCGCAAACGAAATTAACGGTGCCACAATAAGTGGGAAGCCACTATCCGGCGAACAAAAGAGCGAGGTTATCGAATGGCTTAAAAACCCGAATTATCACTCGATAGCAAAAGCCGGGATTACAATAACCGCTGGCGACAACATAGAATTTTTTCGATTGGTAAAAGAAGTCGAAAAAATAATAAAAAAATAGGAGGATGTGAAAATGATGACAGTTGAAATCATTACAATTTTACTTTCAATTGGAGCAATTGCAATAAGCGTTATTGCAATTGTGAAGAGCAACAATGCCGCAAAAACAGCAAATGACCTGACAAAAGGTCAAGTCGAGATGCAAATACGTGAAATGATTTCATCTGCAAGGCGTCATTATGCTGACATGGCTACAAAACTTCCGAATGAAGATGCTACTCCTGTTATTTCTAAACTTATTGCTTCAGCCCTTGAAGATGTGCGAAATGCATACGATGAATCTTGCGCCAAATATATTGACGGCAAGGTTGACAAGGAGCGATTCAAAAAGTTATACGTCACAGAAATAAGAAATCTTGTAGAAAGTGAATCTACAAAATCTGAATATATTCAACCTCAATCAAAATACGAAGCGACATGCAAGGTGTACAAAGAGTGGAATTGTCTTGAAAATTGAACACCACCGGATTGAGTAATGATTGTTGGGGCGGTTGTCCACAACGGGGGCGGACAGCAATATCCGCCCTTACTTTTTTGGGCTTTCTATTTAATTACCACGCCTTTTAAGGCGTGGTGAGCGGGCAAAAAAAGAAAGGGGCTTCAGCCCAAAATAAAAAATGTGGTCTAATTCCACCGCACCGGCTTTAGCCGAATGATTGTTTGGGCTAAAGCCAATTTTAGAGAGAGCGCTATCCACGCGCTAAAGCGCGTGGCAATTGAATAGAGCGAACCCAATAAATCCTCGGTGCCGAGAAGTACGGGAATTTTTTTGCGGTGGCGTCGGGGCGCCCTCATTGCGGTTTTACCGCGAAACGGCTAACATTCCGCGCACCTAATTTTTGCGACGAGGAGAAAAACTATGACTGCCAAAACGACAACTTCTGCCAACGACCTGTTTTCGCAAGAAATGCGCCTAATCCACGAACTTCGCGAAAGCCAAAAAGAGACCGACCGACAACTGCAAGAACTCGGTAAAAAAATTCAAGCCACGACCGAGAACGTCAACGGCATCGCCAAAAGCAACGGGATGTTTGCGGAGGACTATTTTTATAACGCGCTGGAAACCAAGCAGATTTTTGCCGGCATCCATTTTGACAAGGTCTTGCGCAACCAACACGCGATTCGGCGTCTGCCGGATGGCAACCGGCTCGAAAGTGAGTTTGACCTGCAATTGACGAACAGGAAAGCCGTCGCCTTGATTTCGCTGAAATATCGGGTGCGTAAAAGCAACGTCAAAGATATGGTCGAGCGTCAGGTCGTCAATTTTCGCCAACTTTTTCCCGAATACGACGGCTACAAAATTTATTTGGGCATTGGCGGAATGAGTTTCGACAAAGGCGTTATCGACGAAGCGAAGAAACTCGGCATCGGTCTGCTCCAACAAAAAGGCGAAATCGTCGAATACGTCAACGATGAAGTTAAACCGTATTAGACCGTTGCGGGAAACTACTACTTTTCCTCGCGCCGCAAGGCGCGGGGATTTTTTTGCGGCGGCTCTATTCAATTCGTAATTCACAATTTTTAATTCGTAATTGCTCTTCACTCTCCGCGTAATAAATCCTCATACGTTTCGCGGCGGCGGATGACGCGGTAGCGGTTGCCGGACACCAAAATTTCCGGCGGGCGCGGGCGCGAGTTGTAGTTACTGCTCATACTGAAACCATACGCCCCGGCGCTGAAAATCGCGAGCAAGTCGCCGCGGCGCGCCGGCGGCAATAAACGGTCTTTGGCGAACACGTCGCTCGACTCGCAAACCGGTCCCGTCACGTCCACCGGCGATAAACCGGCGGGCGGCGCGAGGTCGTTGCCGAACAGGCGCGACGGCGGCGGCAGGGCGGTTTTTACGTTCCAGATAAAATGATAGGCGTCATACAGCGCCGGACGGATTAAGTCGTTCATACCGGTCGAAGTCAGATAAAACGTTTTTTCGCCGTTGGTTTTGACGTATTGAATTTCCGTCAGCAAGACCGCGGCGTTGCCGATTAGCGACCGCCCCGGCTCGATGATTAACCGCTTGCCGGCGGCGGCGAGCGGCGACAGCGCTTGCGCGTAGGCGGCAAATTCCGGCGGCTCTTCGTCATGGTAACGCAAACCGAAACCGCCGCCGATGTCGATATGCGTCAGCGTGTCCGGCGCGGCGCGCAAGAAATCAAGCAGTTTTTCGGCGGCGAGCGCGTAGGGCGCGACGGTGTTAATCGGACTGCCGAGATGCGCGTCCACGCCGCGCAAAACCACATTTTTCAAAGCGGCGATTGCGGCGATAAATTTTTTCGCGCGCTCAAACTCAATGCCGAATTTATTTTCTTTTTTCGCCGTCGTGGTTTTGGCGTGCGTATGCGCGTCGATGTCGGGATTGACCCGCAACGCGACGCCCGCCGTTTTGCCCGCCGCCGCGGCGAGGTCGTTAATCGTCAAGACCTCCGCCTCGCTTTCGCAATTGAATAGCAAAACGTCGCGGTCGAGCGCGAAACGGATTTCGTCCGCGGTCTTGGCGACGCCGGCAAAAACGATTTTACGCGGGTCGCCGCCCGCTTGCAGAACGCGAAACAATTCTCCGCCGGACACGATGTCGAAACCCGAACCGGCTTCGGCGAGCAGACGCAGAATGTTGACGTTGGAGCACGATTTCACCGAATAGCACACGGTCGTCGGCAAGTAACGGTTAAACGCCGCCGCGACGGCGCGGTAGCGTTCAAGCAACGCCCGCTCGGAATAGACATACGCCGGCGCGCCGAATTCCCGCGCGATTTTTTCCACCGCCACCGCTTCGCAAAATAATTCTCCGTCGCGGTAAGTGAAAGCGTCCATAAATTTTCTCCGTGGCGCCCATAGAAAAAGGCGCGCGAAAACGGGCGCGCCTGATTTAGAGTTGAGAGTTTAGAGTTGAGAGTTGAGAGTTTAGAGAGTGGAGTTTTATTTTTAAGATGCGCGAAGCGCAACCACTGCTCAACTCTTAACTCTCAACTCTCAACTCTGCGTTTTTACCGCAACTGCGACAGCAGAATGCCCGCGGCGACCGCCGAGCCGATAACGCCCGCCACGTTCGGTCCCATCGCGTGCATTAGCAGGAAGTTGCCCGGATTGCTTTCCAAGCCGACGCCGTTGGTCACCCGCGCCGCCATCGGCACCGCGCTCACGCCCGCCGAGCCGATCAGCGGGTTGACCGCTTCGCCGCCTTTTTTCACCGACCACCAGTTCATCAATCGTCCGAGCAACAAACCGCCCGCCGTCGCCACCGCGAACGCGCACAAGCCCAAGATTAAAATGCCGAGCGTCTGCAACGTCAGGAATTTTTCCGCCGACAGTTTCGAGCCGACGGACAAGCCGAGCAGAATGGTTACGATGTTAATCAGTTCGTTCGCCATACATTTTGACAAGCGGTCGGCGACGCCCGACTCTTTGCACAAATTGCCGAACATTAACGCGCCAAGCAACGGCGTGGCATCGGGAATTAACAACGCGCACAACAGCAACACCAACAGCGGGAAAACGATTTTTTCCATTTTGCTGACGTGGCGCAGTTGTTTCATTTCGATTTTGCGCTCGTTCTCCGGCACGAGCCAGCGCATAATCGGCGGCTGAATAATCGGCACCAGCGCCATATACGAATACGCCGCCACCGCAATCGCGCCAAGCAAATCCGGCGCCAATTGCGTGGTTACGAAAATCGAAGTCGGACCGTCCGCGCCGCCGATGATGCCGATGGACGCGGCTTGTTTGAGATCAAAACCGAAAATCACCGCGCCGACTAACGTCGTGAAAATGCCGAGTTGCGCCGCGCCGCCGAGCAACGCCGTTTTCGGATTGGCAATCAGCGGACCGAAATCGGTCATCGCGCCGACGCCCATAAAAATCAACAGCGGAAACAAGCCCGACGTTACGCCCATCGTGTAAATGACGTAAAGAAAACCGTCGCCGAGCGTGCCGACGCCGGCTTCGGCGATAAACGCCTGCGGAATGTTCGACAACAAGCCGCCGAAACCAATCGGCAACAACAACAGCGGCTCGTAACCCTTGACAATCGCCAGATAAATCAACACCAAACAGACGAAAATCATCAGCAGATTGGCGAGACCTTTCGGCAAAAATCCGCTCGCCAACTTGTCCACGTGCGCTTGGTCAATCGCGCCGATGGCTTCGTCAATCGATTCTAACGACGGCTCTTCGAGCAACGATTTTTGCAGGGTGTTGAAGCGGTCGATTTTGTCCTTTTCGCGCTGAATGGCGCGCGCCTCGGCGATTTTATCGCCGTGCAAAAAACCGTAGATGCCGGTGCTTTGATACAAGCCGCCCTTTTCGCCGGTCGGCGCCGCGTCTTCGATGGCGATAATTTTCGCCGAAGTCGCTTCTTCCTTCGGCAACGCCAAGTTGTCCGCCGACCGCAATTCGACGACGGCTCCGTGATGAATCGCCCCGTCGGCAGTGAGAATCGTCGCCGTCATTTCTTCGCCGAACGCCGACAGCGGCAACGCCGCCAACACGGCGAGACCGATAAGTATTAGTTTTTTCACGAATTTCCCCCCTTTGATTAAATTTTTCCCTACAGCAATAGTTAGCGGCGCATTTAATTAACAATTAACAATTTACAATTTACAATTAACAATTATTTAGAGGAGTGATTAGCAAAAAATACGCTTCGCGAATCTGAAAATCAAACTCCATAATTGTTAATTGTAAATTGTTAATTGTTAATTGACTTACAGCGTGAGCAACGTTTGTCCGGTTACGATTTGGTCGCCCGGCTTGACCGCGATGCCCCTCGCCACGCCTGCCCGCAACGCTTTAATCGGCGTTTCCATTTTCATCGCTTCCAAGACCAGCAACTCGTCGCCCGCCTGCACCGCCGCGCCTTCGCTGACGCTAATCCGAATGACCAACCCCGGCAACGGCGATTTCACTTCCGCGCCCGCGCCGCTTGCCGGCGCCGGCGCCGGTGCCGGCGCCGCGCCCGCCGCCGTGCCGGTTTGCACGTCGATATTGTAACTCTTGCCGTTGACCGTCGCCGCGTTGCCGACGATGTTGACGTTGAACGTTTTGTCGCCGACTCTGACCGCATACGCGCCGTCGCCGCCGCCCGCCGCTTTTTTCGCGTTCGGGTCAACCTTGCGGATATTCGGTTTCGCCTTGCCTTGCAAGAATAAAATTCCTTTTTCTTTGCAACACGAGGCGATGAAAATGTTTTCGTCCGAGAGGTCGGCGATGCCGGCGTCGGTCAACATCTTCTTCGCCGCGGCGACGCCCTTCTTCGGGTCGCGCTCGTTTATCTCAACTACTTTTTCCGTCGTCGGTTTGAGTTTGAGTTGCTCCTCGGCGATTTTCACCACTTCCGCGTCCGGCGCGACCGGCGTTTTGCCGAAGTAGCCCAGCACCATTTTGCCGTAGCCCTCGGCGATTTTTTTCCACGGACCGTGCATCACGTTGTTGAACGCCTGCTGAAAATAAAATTGCGACACCGGCGTTACCGACGTGCCGAAACCGCCCTTGACCACGACTTCGTTCATCGCGAGCAGACATTCGTCGTATTTGTCCATCAACCCGTTGTCGCGCAACATTTCGGTGTTCGCCGTTAGCGCCCCGCCCGGCATCGGACTCCACGGAATCAGCGGCTCGACGGCGAGCGCTTCGGGATTGCTCGGATACGCCGCCATACATTTCTTGAACACCGCTTCGGCTTTGCGGATTTTGTTCGGGTCGATGCCGAGGTCGTAATCACTCCCGCGAAGCGCGTGCCACATCGTCAAAATATCGACCGAGCAAGTGCCGCCGGAAACCGGCGCCATCGACAGGTCAATCGCATCCGCGCCCGCTTCAATCGCCGCCTTGTAACCGACCACGCCCACGCCCGCCGTTTCGTGACTGTGAAAATCAATCAACACTTTGGCGCCGAGCATTTTCCGCGCCCGTTTAATCGTTTCATAAATCGTCGCCGGAAACGAAGTGCCGGAAGCGTCTTTGAAGCACACGCTGTCGAACGGAATGTTGGCGTCCAAAATCGCGCGGAGGGTCTTCTCGTAAAAATCGGGGTCGTGCGCGCCGGAACATTCCGGCGGAAGCGCCATCATCGTCACGCAGATTTGATGCTTCAGACCGGCGTCGTGAATCGCCTGACCGGAGTCGATTAAGTTGTTGACGTCGTTGAGCGCGTCGAAGTTGCGGATGGTGGTGATGCCGTGTTTTTTGAAGAGGACGGCGTGGAGTTTGATGATGTCGCGGGGCTGGCTGTCGAGCCCGACGACGTTGACGCCGCGCGAGAGGGTTTGGAGGTCGGCGTCGGGACCGGCTTGCGCGCGGAAGGCGTCCATCATTTTGAAAGCGTCTTCGTTGCCGTAAAAATACGGGGCTTGAAAACGGGCGCCGCCGCCGGCTTCAAACCACGTAATGCCGGCTTCGGCGGCGGCTTTCACCGCGGGCATAAAGTCGTCGGTGAACACTCGCGCGCCGTAACAGGACTGAAAGCCGTCCCGAAACGCCGTGTTCATAAATTTGATGAGTTTCTTTGCCACGGTAGTCCTCCTTTATTAAAGGTAGATAAAAAGCGTTAAAATGTCCGAACCTCTAAATAATTAAAAATTACAAATTAAAAATTAAAAAGGGTTGATTGGACTTAAAAATTGCGCGAAGCGAATTTGAGAGTCAAACTCCATAATTTTAATTCTTAACTCGTGTTACGCGGCGCTCTTAATAAGGGTAGGCGGTTGAAAAAAAGAAACGGGTTTCAGCCCAAAGTTTTTTATTCGGCTAAAGCCGATGATTTTTATCCATTCTCGACCCCACGCTAAAGCGTGGGGCTATTGAAAGCGTCGCGTAATTTTTAATTTTTAATTTGTAATTGTGTTTTACCCCTTGGCGCGAATCGCCGCCAGTGACGGTCAACGCGCCATTAGCATTATTTCTCGCCGCGTCGCGTTTGCCGGCGCGAATGATTCGTTTTCCGGCGCCACCGGCACAATTTCAAATTGGTAATTTTGTCGCCATTCTTCCCATTCGTCCCACGTCCGCGCGATTTGTTCGATAGTGCGCGGCGCCGGCGGTTCTTCGCCGGCGGAGAGCAAAAAATCCAGATGCGCCGTCAATCCCGCCTGCGCCATTTCCAACGTTTCGGCGTAATCGTCGCCCGCCGTGAGCAAGCCGGGCAAATCGGGAAACACCGCGCTAAATCCGGGTTTTCCGGTTTCGTATTCAAACAGCGCGAGATAGGGTTTCATTGTCATTTTAATCCCGCCTGTTTAAGAATGCTGTTGGCGGTTCCTTTTTTGACATCTTTATTGTGTAGCGGGATGGTAACTTTTCCGTCTTTGATAGGATGCTGAAAATGGCAATGACTACCCGCCTGAGCCACTTGACGCCAGCCGTCATCGGTCAACATTTTTCGCAGTTCTCTGACGGTAAAAACTTCGCCCATGGTTTTCGGCTTCGCTACGATTTCGTAATTTTTAATGCGTAACTTTTACCCCTTGGCGCGAATCGCCGCCAACGCCACCGCGACGGGTTCCTCGTCGCCGGCGCCCGCCGCCGTTTTTTTCGGCGCGGCGTTCGGTTCGGGAATTAAATGCGCGTATTTGGCGATAACATTGCCGGAATGGTTAAGCACCCAAACCATCAACCCCAGAAAAACCATCACGCCGATAACGCCCATAAACAGCAGTTTGATGGCGATGGCAAGATTGATTAGCATTATTTTCTCCCGTTCAAAGAGGATAGCGCCGGTCGCGCCGAGAAATAAACGCGCGTATATTAGACCGCGCGGCGGCTTTTACAAGCCGGATTTTTCGCGGATAATGGGTAAATTTAGAGTTGTTCGCTAATCATCAAGAACAAGAGATTCGTCCACGAATTTTCACGAATAAAAAGAGAGATTTTTTTGTCCACGAATTACACGAAGTTAAAGAGCCGGAAATTCGGGTTAAGTTCTTTTCGTGTTCATTCGCGGATAAATTTTTTCTATTATTTGAAGGAGAAAAACAATGTCCTTTTCGACGAAAATTCCGCGCGCGGTGTCTTGGCGTTCCGGCGCGGCGTGGATTTTAGACCAGACGTTATTGCCGGAAAAAAAGGTCTATCGGCGGATTGACACGCCGCCAAAAATGTTCGCGGCAATTCGGCAGTTGGCGGTGCGCGGCGCGCCGGCAATCGGTTGCGCGGCGGCGTTCGGCTGTTTGCTGACCGCGCTGAAAGCCAAAAAAACGCCGACCGCGGCGCTGGTCAAACAAATTCGCCGCGACGCGGATTACCTCGCGACTTCCCGCCCGACCGCGCTGAATTTGTTTTGGGCGCTTGACCGGATGAAAAAAGCGGCGGACGAATACGCCGCCTTGCCGCCGCCGGAATTTCAAGCCGCCGTCCTCGCCGCCGCGCAAAGCATTTTGGACGAAGACGCCGCGCGGTGCCGGCAAATCGGCGAAAACGGTTTGCGCTTTTTGCGCCCGCGTGTCGATGGCAAGCCGCTCGGCATTTTGACGCATTGCAACGCCGGGGCGCTCGCGACCGGCGGCGGCGGCACGGCGCTCGCGCCGATATATCTCGCCGTTGAGCGGTTCGCCGCCGAGGGGCAAGCGCCGTTGCGCGTTTTCGCCGACGAAACCCGTCCGTTGTTGCAAGGCGCGCGGCTGACGGCGTGGGAATTGTCGCGGGCGCAAATTCCCGTAACGCTGATTTGCGACAATATGGCGGCGCAAGTGATGCGCGAGGGCAAAATCGATTTGGTCATCGTCGGCGCCGACCGCATCGCGGCGAACGGCGACACCGCCAACAAAATCGGCACGAGCGGCGTCGCGCTATTGGCGGCGCATTTCAAGATTCCGTTTTACGTCGCGGCGCCGAGTTCGACTTTTGATTTGACGCTGAAAGACGGGACGCAAATTCCAATTGAGCAACGCGACGGCGACGAAGTGCGGAAAATCAACGGCAAATTCGTCGCGCCGCGTTCGGTCGCGGTCTATAACCCCGCTTTCGACGTTACGTCCGCCGATTTAATCACGGCGATTATCCACGAGCGCGGCGTGATTGAGCGCCCGACGGCGGGGAAAATTGCGAGGGCAATTAACCGATAATCTCCGCTTAATTCCCCTCTACGGAGGGGTGGCAATCGCGACGCTCTATCAGCGATTGACGGGGTGGTTTCTCGCGTTGTCCCCAATTTAAACAACCACCCCGTCATCGCAACGATACTGCTGTTGCGATGCCACCCCTCCGTAGAGGGGAATTTAATTTGCCGCGCTTCGCGCTCATTCCCCGCTATTCGTAATTTTTAATTCGTAATGGCTCTTAACCACTGCCCACTTTTTATTCAGCCCGCCCCAACGGTTTGCCGATAACGCGAGTGATAACTTATTTTTACGCCCGCCGGAAGGCGCGGAATTTTAAGAGGAGTCCACGATGCGAAAGATGCACTGGTTTTTGACCTTGCCGCTGGTTGTCGGAATGTCGGCGCAGGCGGGCGAGGACGCGCCCGGCGCCGGCAAAGACCGCGAAAAAAATTTGGAGTCCCTGTTGCAACTCGCGGTTGACCGTTTTCAACTCAATCGCTACGTCGAAGCGCGCGCCGCGCTGGAGCGGCTCATCGCCGACGACCCGACCGACGCGGAGGCGTTCGCGTTGCGCAATTTATTCGGCGAACGGATTTTGCTGGAAATGCAAAAATTCGGCGCCCGCCCGACGTTGGACGACGCCGAGCGCCGCGCTCTGCAACTGCTCGGCGAAGCCAATTACGCGCTCGACCGCGGCAATCCCGAACAGGCGCAGGAGCGCCTCGCCGCCGTCGCCGCCTCGTTTCGCGACGCCGGTTATCCCGCCGCCGATTTGTCGGTGAAATACGCCGGACAACTCGCCGCCGAACTCGGCAAAATCACCGTCGCCGACCACCGCGCGATTGCCGAAGTCGCCGAAAAAGTTACCCGTTGGCGCGAGCGCTTGCAGTCAATCGGCAACGTGCCGCTGTTGCTGTTGACGCGCGCGCAACGCTACGAACAACAACAATTGCGCGACCCGAAACGCCTCAAACAAATCGTCAACAACGCGCTTCTCGGCGGCGCCGCCGCGCAACAGTCGATGCTCGACGTGGCGCGTCTCGGCGTCTTCGCCGTGCCGGAACTGTTGGACGCGCTCCGCGACGAGCGCAACGACGCGCGGCGCACCAACGCGCATTTTATTTTATTGACGATGGGACCGGACGCGCTCCTGCCGCTCTGCGAGGCGCTGAAAACCGCCGACCCGCTGTTGGCGCAACAGATATGTTTGATTTTGGGCGAAATTCGCCCCGCCGACCGCCGCGCGATTCCGTATTTGAAAGTGGTCTATGACCGCTCGGCGCATCTGGAAACGGCGCGGAGCGCGGCGGGCGCGGCTTTGCGCTCGCTCACCGGTCAAGACCCGAAGGACTTACTGCCGGCGGCGGATTATTTTTTGCGCGAAGCCAACCGCTATTATTTGGGCGGCGACGACGTTGACCGCGAACTCCGCGCCGGACAAAACACGTTTTGGGCGTGGGACCAAGAATTAGGCGACGGCGGCGGCTTGCGGCAAATCACCGTGCCGCGTTTTGCGTTGAGCGATATGTTCGCCGAGGAGTTGACGTATCGCGGGCTGAAACTCGCGACCGACAAAACGCCGTTTGAAATTTTGCTCGCCAGCGTTTTTCTGCAAGAAAAAGAGCGCGTGGACACGCTCGACAAATTGCTGGCGGTCGAAGTCCTTGACCACCCGGACGCGATTGCGTTGAAGAAAGACGCGGCGACGTGGAAACAGCGGTATGAGCGCAACCGGCGCGTCGTTTATACGCTGGGCGCCGAGTATCTGACCGGCGTGTTGGAAAAGGCGTTGCGCGACGGCAAGACCGAAGTGGCGCTTGCGGCGATGGACGCGCTCCTCGCCGTCGCCGGTCAGGACGGCTGGCAAAAATTAGAAAATTATCGCTCCGTAATTCCGCCCGCCACGACGGCGTCGTCCGGCGCCGGCGCGTCGGGCGAGGGCGCGGTTCAAGCCGATATTATCGAAGTCGGCAAAAGCGATGTCGCGAAATTACCGGATGTAAATGCGGACGGCGCGGGCGAGGCGACCGCCGAATCGACTGCCGCCGCGACCGAAGAAAACAGCGCCGCGCCGGAAACCGCCGCCGCCGAAAATTCAGCCGCCGCCGAGAACTCGGCATTGGCGAAATTGGCGACGCCGGAGGAAGCGGCGGAATCCGCAAAATCGGCGGAATCGACACCGCCCGCAACTGCGTTGCTTGCAACTGCGAATGTGAATATACCGTCGGGCGTGCATCCGTTGTTGGCGGCGTTGGACAGCCGCAATCCGCGCCTCGCGATGGCGGCGGCGAACACGTTGGTCAATTTGGGCTTGCCGCAATCGCACGCGGCTTACGGCAAATTGTTGCCGCTGTTGTTGAGCGGCGCGAGCGAATATCGCTCGACGGTGGTTGAAATCATCACCGCCGACGCGGGGCTTCGCCAAAAAATGGCGAGCGAAATCGAGCGCGACCAGATGTTGCCGTTGGTCGCGAACGACGGCTACGCCGGTTACAATCTTGCCGTGCAATATCCGCCGAAAGACGTGATTTTGCTGGATAACCGCACCGACGAATTTAACACCTTGCGCTTGCAGGTCGAATTGCGCGGTTTAAGCCAAGACCGGATTTTGCCGCTGACGATTATCACGACGCGCGAGCACGTGGCGAACATCGCCAATCAATTTAAGAACGACGCGGGTTGGCAAATCAAAGAGTTCGACAACATCACCGGCGACCGCGTAACCGCCAATCGCAATAATTTCTTTGACGAATTGCAAAAGTTGGCGGGCGGCGCGACGCAAACGGTCGCGGTCATCACGCAGTCCAGCCGCGAGGAGCGCTATAAAATTAAAGAGGGTTTGGCGTTGCGCGCCGAGCGGTCGTTACGCCCGTCGGAACTGACGGAATACGCGAACGTGCGGAATAAAGCCAAGGTTTTGGGCGACGTGTTCGGCGTGCGGGTTACTTACGCGCCGGTGTTTGTCGATGACGAAATCGGCGGCTACGACACGATGCGCACGGTGCAGGCGTTGCAGATTGACCCGCGCACGCGGGCGGTGCCGATTGGCATTTTGGTCGGGAGCGCGGAACTGCCGAACGTCAAAACCGATTTCGAGCGTTTCCTCAAAGACGGCGTGGTGGAAGTTATCAACCGCAATATCGACGCGAAAACGTTGCGGGAAAAAATCGGCGAATTGCGGGCGAAAAATCCGCTCGCCAACCAAAATTACGCGCGCGCCGTCAGCAACGACATCGCGACGCGAAGCGCGCGGGCGCTGACGAAAATTAAGGGCGCGGCGTTGACGACGGAGCAGGAGCGGCAACTGTTCGCGGTCGCCGGCGACGCGGTGGGACGTCCGCTCGGTTTGCGCGTCGCGGCGACGCAGGCGCTCGGACATTTCCGCGCGACTTCGCAACTCGCGCCGCTGATGAGTTTGTTCGCAGAGACCGACGCGAAACAGGTCGAATTTCGCGCGGCGCTGATGGCGGCGATTGGCGCGATTGACCGCGACAATCAATATCTCGACTTCAAGTTGGAAGCGTTGAAAAAAGAGCAGGAACCGGCGGTGCAACAGGCGATTGCCGTGGCGCTCGGACCGGCGGCGCAAAACCAAACGCAATTGGAAAAATATATGGAGTATTTGCGCCTGAACGACCCGCTGACCCTCGCCAGAAGCGGCGACGCGACGCCCGCCGAAAAACCGGTAGAAAAAACGGCAGACGACGCGGCGGACGACGAAGAAGAGGGGGAGGAAGAAGCGGAAGAAGAAAGCGGCGAGGAGAATTGGTAGGGCGGGGCGGTTGTTTTAGAGATGGTTTGGGGCGCCCGTTGCGGGCGCCTTTTTTTATTATGCGCCTGTGCCGGCACAGGCGTTTTATTATGGAGGCAGGCGGCGGTGTTTTTCGGCGGTTGGGCGTTTGATTTTACGCAATTCCGTTAAACGCCCCGCCGGGGCGGCGCGTAACAGCCCAGCGCAACGCGCTGGGTAAAATGTCGCCCATAAATTACGCGCCCTGTAAGGGCAACGCAAAAATTTCCACTGCCCTTACAGGGCGTTATATTTTTTTGTTGTCCACC
>JAISJR010000045.1 GCA_031261425.1 Planctomycetota bacterium | reverse complement strand
AAATTGGACGGTTCGCCGCGTTTTGGCGAACCGCTTTCGCCGCCACCGGCGGCGTTTGCCGCCGCAAACCGCGCGGCGGGACTGTCGGATGGTTCGCTTCGCGAACCGCTACCCAGGGTTGCGGCACGGTAGAGCGTGTGCCTTACCCTGGGCTAATATGCGCCGCGCTTTCAGCGCGACTGTCGGAGTTTTTTCAATTTCTTCGTTGCCACAGCACCGACACTAACCGCGTAACTCGAGATTATTAAGATTCTTAAACCTCTTAAACGCTTATTCGCTGTGCGCGATAATCTCTTGCCGCAGTTCGCGCATCATTCGCAGGTAGAAATAGAGGTTGTGCGTCGCCGCATACACCGGCGCGAGGATTTCGCGCGCCATAAACAAATGCCGCAAATAGGCGCGGCTGACCGTGCGGCAGGCGTAACATTCGCAATCGCTTTCAATCGGCGCGAAGTCCTCGCGGTATTGCAAATTGCGCAATTTCAGCGTCCCCTGCCGCGTGAAAACCTCGGCGTGCCGCGCGTGGCGCGTCGGCATCACGCAATCGAACATATCGACGCCGGCGGCGACGGCGCGTTGAATGTCGAGCGGTCGCCCCACGCCCATCAAATAACGCGGCTTATTTTCCGGCAACAACGGCGCGGTGAACGCGACTATCGCGGCGATTTTTTCCGGGTCTTCGCCGACGCTGACGCCGCCAATCGCGTTGCCGGAAAAATTTTGCGCCGCGATAAATTCGGCGCTTTCGCGCCGCAAATCCTCGTAAATTCCGCCTTGGACGATGCCGAACAACGCCTGCCGTTCGCGATTCGTCCACGCAATTTTTGACCGCTCCGCCCAGCGATGCGTCCGGCGCAAACTTTGCGCCACGACGTCCCGCGAACTGTCGCCCGCGGGGCACTCGTCAAACGCCATCATAATGTCCGCGCCGAGCGCCTGCTGAATTTCGAGCGACCGCTCCGGCGAAATGAACACCGGCGAGCCGTCGATATGACTGCGAAAACGCACGCCGTCCTCGGCGACGCGGTTGATTTTCGCCAGCGAAAAGACCTGAAAACCGCCGCTGTCGGTGAGCGTCGGGCGATGCCAGCCCATAAAATCGGCGACGCCGCCGGCAGACGCGACTAATTTTTCTCCGGGGCGGAGCGACAAATGATACGTGTTCGCCAACACGATTTCGGCGCCGATTGCCGACAGTTGCGCCGGCGTCAAACCCTTCACCGCGGCGGCGGTGCCGACCGGCATAAAAAACGGCGTGTGAATGACGCCGCGCGGCGTGGTTAAAATTCCGGCGCGCGCCTTGCCGGCGCGGTGCGTAACGGTAAAAGAAAACGGCATTGCGGGCGCGCCTCGTTTCGACAAAAGAATTTATCCACGAATTTTCACGAATTAGACGAATTAACACGAATTGGATAGAAAAAAATTTCCTTAAAACGCCCCAAAGGGGCGCGCCAAAGTAGCCAGTGGTCGGCGCTCTTTGCCGACCGCTGGTTGGCAATTGCCGGAATAAAGTTCCCTGAAAGGGAACGCCAAAATAATCCGATTGATTTTGGCTCGCCCATTCAGGGCGATGATTTCGTTGCGCCAAAAAACTCCAGCGGTTCGCCAACCGCGCGAACCGCTGGCTACTCGCGCCGTTGGCGCGACTGTTGGAGATTATTAAATATCGCTTCAACCGCCCCGTAAGTTTTTTATACTCAACGGCGTTTATTTTCGCAACTCGCGGACGCGGAGGCAACTATGCGCACATTATTCGACGGAGCGCGCGGCATCCTGTTTTTAGCGGCGCTGTTTTTAGCGGGGTTTTCGCCCGTCGCGACGGCGGAGGACGCGCTGACCAGCCACCGCATTTTGGTCAAAGTCGGCACGGAGAACATCACGCAAAAGGACTTCGACGATATGGGCGAAGTCATCTTCAAATTATATTATCCGAACCGCGACATCGCCGAAATCACCCCCGGCGAATTGGAGCAACTGAACCCGCTCGCGCTCAAAGAACTCATCGTCATTCTGCTCGCCGAAGACGAAGTCAAGCAACTCACCGGACGCGAAGCGGTGCGCGTAACGTCGAGCCAAATCGTCGATTATATGCGCGATTTTCATTTGGATAAATTGTATCAAAACCGCATCGCCCGCCGCTACGCGCAGGCGCAACTCGGCATCAACCAAATCACCCGCCTGTATGTGGCGGAGCCGACGCCGTCGCCGAGCAAAGTGAAAAATTTTTACCGCCTCCACACGCAAGACGTTTTCGTCACGCCCCGTTTCGTCAAAGTCCGGCATATTTTGTTGAGCGCGGAACCGCAGGACGCGGCGGCGGAGCGGCGCGCGCGCGGCATTTTGGCGGACTTGCAAAAATTGCCGTTGGCGGAACGGGTCGAGGAATTTAAGCGCGTGGCGCGCAACGTCAGCGCCGACCGCTTCAAACAAAATTCCGGCTTGATTATTTTGGGCGACGACCCGGAGGGCTGGATTTTACCGACCTTCGATTTTCAGATGCCGGACGGCACGTCGCTGTTTCCGGCGGCGGCGGTCGAGGGGATTCGCGCGTTGCAAACGCCGGGCGAAGTGTTGTTGCGGTCGAGCGAGCGCGGCTGGCATTTGTTGTTGTTGGAAGACGCGAAAGGCGGCGAAACGATTCCTTACGGTCCCGTCGCGCGGGGATTTATCGAGAACTATTTATCCAACGAGGCGTTGGACGCGGGGCGGGAAAAATGGCTTCGCAACAAAACGCAACGGACGCGCATCACGTGGAACGACGGCACGGATTTTCCGGTGGACAAAGTTCTGCTCAGCCAAAACGAAGAGGCGCGGCTTCGCCTTTTGCACCAACAAGTAATCCGCGCGACGACGGCGAGGAAATAACGCGGTCTTTTTTTACATCTCACGAAAGCACAGAGAACACGGAGAAATTCGATGAGGATGCTCTATTCAATTGCCACGCCTTTTAAGGCGTGGATGGTCTAAAAAAGAACCGGGCTTTAGCCCAAATTAAATCATTCGGCTAAAGCCGGTCATTTTTGCATCGCTAACCACGCGCTAAAGCGCGTGGCAATTGAATAGAACCACCGCGTTCTGGCGCCCATTCATCCCTGAAAAATACTATTCGCTTTGGCGCTCATAGACCCATTCGGTCGCCTTGGTCGCATCGCCGCCGGTCGAATAAACATAGACGCCGCTCGGCTGGTATTTCGCTTTGGTCAACGTATCCGCGCCGACAATCGCGCCGGAAAATCCCTCCTGCGAATTGCTTGTAGGAATAATCACCTGATACAATTTTCCCCACGGGTCGAGTAACCCGTCCGCCTCAACTTTCGACTGGTGCGCAAAATCGCCCTCTTTATCCAATTGGTCAACTAACTTTTTCGATATGTGAACGGTGGGGGAAAGGACGCTCGCATCGCTTTCCTGCGGATAAACCCCGTATTTGAATTTGAACTTTTCGAGCGCGTTGTAGAAAGAATGAATATCGTCGAGGGCTTGGTTGCGTCTCGCGACTTTGCGGAGATAGCCGACGCTCGACATCACCAAGCCCGCGATGACCACAATCACCGCCACCACAATCAGCAGTTCTACCAGCGTAAAATGACGTTTCATTTTTCATTCCTCATAGACGGGGGATAGAGCGACAAAAGTTTGGGGTTAAAATCCGGTCGATTAAAATTTGATAAATAATTCCGACAGCCGCGCTGAAAGCGCGAAACATATTAGCCCAGGGTAAGGCACACGCTCTACCGTGCCGCAACCCTGGGTAAAAACGGCGCGACGCGCCATCCGACAGTAACGTTTCGCGCGGTTTGCGAAACGCTTTTCGCCGCTTTGCGGCGATTAGCGCGGCTTCGCCGCGTAACTGTCGGATTTATTCATCAAAAATAACCGTTCCCCAGGGTGGCGCGACGATAGAGCGTGTCGCTTACCCTGGGCTAATATATGTCGCGCTTTCAGCGCGATTAGCGGATTGATTAAGCAATCAATTAAAATCGTTCATTGGCTTCGCTCCGGTCGAATTTGTAGCCGGTCATATCAATGGCGAAATACGGGAAAGCGTCGCTTTTACGGCGCGGCGTTTCCTGCCGGTCATCGCCTGCCGCATTTTCCCGCGTAAATCGTTTTCGGCGGTAACCGGTGGTCTCAACCCCCAACGCCGACAGCCATTTGCCGAGGTCAAATAACTTTTTCTTTTCGGTGAGCGGCGACAGGATTACCCGCTCGCCGTCCGCGTTCAATCTGACCTGCCGCGAGCGAAAATAAGAAATCAGCGGTTCCGGTAAAATTTCCCGTTCAATGATGATGCTTTTCATCACGCTTCCTTTTTTAACCGCGCCCCCTACCCAAAAATCAATTTCTCGACTTCTTGTTGTTTTTCGTCGCGCCGGGCGGCGGTGGCGGCTTCCAAGTTTAAGCGCAACATCGGCTCGGTGTTCGACGAGCGCAAATTAAACCACCAATCGGGAAAATTCACCGTCAAGCCGTCAAGATGCGAAATTTCCGCGCCCCCTGCATCGACGAAATGTTGTTCGACGCCCGCCAATTTTTCCTGCGGATTATTCACCGTAAAATTGATTTCGCCGGTCGCCGCGTAACGCTGTAACGGCGCGACGAGCGCGGACAATTTTTTCTGCGGACTGCGGCTGACGGCGCGGAGCAGAGCCAACATCGCCAATTCCGCGTTGTCGGCGCAAAATAATTCGCGGAAATAAAAATGCCCCGACAACTCGCCGGCAAATTCCGCGTTTTCGTCGCGCATCAGTTGCTTGATAAACGAATGTCCGACGCGGCTGACGACCGGTCGCCCGCCGAGCGCGGCGATTTCTTCGGCGACGGCGCGCGACGAGCGCAAGTCGTAAATTATCGCCGCGCCGGGGGAACGGCGCAACGCCTCGCGCGCCAAAATCGCCGTAATCAGGTCGCCGGAAATAATTTTGCCGGTCTCATCGACGAACACCGCGCGGTCGCCGTCGCCGTCGAACGCCACGCCGACATCGGCGCGAGTCGCCGACACTTTCGCGCATAAATCCTGCAAATTACGCGCTTCCAACGGATTCGGCTCGTGATGGGGAAAATTGCCGTCCGGCTCAAAATACAACGGCAATAATTCGCAGGGCAACTTGGCGAACAGCGGCGGCAAAAATTCGCCCATCACGCCGTTGCCGGCGTCAACGACGACCGTCAGCGGCGCGATGCTGTCGATGTAGCGCGTCAACATCGCCAAATAATCCGCCGCAATGTCTTTCGCCGCCACGGCGCCGGCTTGCGCGGCGGGCGTCGGGTCGGCGGCGAAAACGTTTTGTTCGAGGGCTTCCAAATCGGTCGCGCTCACCGGCGCGGCTTGGGCGCGGCAGATTTTCAGCCCGTTATAGTTGCCCGGATTGTGGCTGGCGGTTACTTGAAAACCGGCGTCGGCTTTCAGCGCCGTCGTCGCGTAATAGAGCATCGGCGTGCTGACTTGCCCGATTTCGGTAACGGCGACGCCGGCGGCGAGCAATCCTTTGACGAGCGCGTCGGCGAGTTGCGGACTGCTGACGCGCGCGTCGTGTCCGACGACGACGCGGCGTTGCGGCGCGCCGGCGCCGAACAGCGTTTTCGCCGCCGCCATCCCGATTTTGTGAAAGACATTTTCGTTGACTTCGTTAGGATACGTCCCGCGAATGTCATACGCCTTGAAAATACTCATCGGCAAAATCCTCCGCGACCCAAAACGGCGTATTATCCGAGCGGCGCGGCAAAGAGCAAATAACAATTAAAAATTAAAAATGGCGGAGTTTGACGATTAAAAATCGCTCCGCGAAATTTTGACCATCAAATCCTCAATTGTTAATTGTTAATTTTTAATTGTTAATTTCGTTCCGCTTTGACTAACCGGAGAATTAGGAAAATGCTTCGCCCCGCCACCGACGATGACGCCGCCGCGTTCGCGGCGATTTACAATTACTATATTCTCAACACGGCGGTTACGTTTGAAGAAGCGCCGGTTGACGCGGCGACAATGGCGGCGCGGCGGCGCGAAGTGGCAGGACTGCCGTGGTTGACGCTCGAAGTCGGCGGGGAAATTATCGGCTACGCCTACGGACATCCGTTTCATCAACGGTCGGCGTATCGCTTCACGGTCGAAAACGCGATTTATCTCCGCGCGGATTGCGCGCGGCGCGGTTACGGAAGCGAATTATTGCGCGGTTGGTTGGCGGCGTTGCCGCCGGCAATTCACGCGGTAATCGCTTGTTTGGGTCTGCCGAATCCCGCGAGCGCCCGTTTGCACGAAAAATTCGGCTTTCAAAAAACCGGCTATTTTCCGGCGGTCGGCTACAAATTCGGCGCGTGGCAGGATGTCGGCTATTGGCAGTTGACGCGGTAGGGCGCGGTTCAATTTGCAAACGCGGAGCAATGACCGATACCTCGAATTCGAGGTAATTAAAATTCGGATTATGTATGCGCTCCCAAAGACCGAGGAATTCAACCGTGCTACGATTTCGTAGCCAGTTTTGGATAACCTCACTTGGATAATCAGCGTTCTTGTAGCGAGCGATGTCGGTAATGCTGATAAAGTCATCATCTGTGCCCTGAGAAAGCACCGCGATTTCCGCACCTTGCGCCGTTATCGTGCCTTTGAAAGTTTTGTCTGCCATCATTGTTAATTGCGCATGGTTAATCGGTTAGTTCGCCGACATCAGCAACAGGGAAATCACGAAGGCATAAATCGCGCAGGACTGGGAAACGCCGACGCCGACGAAATAGACGTTGTTCAGTTTGCCCGATATTTGCGGCGCCCGAGCCAACGCCTTGCACAGTTTGCCGCCGATGTCGCTACTGCCCAAGCCGGAGCCGATCGCGCCGAAACCGATGGAAATGCCCATTCCAAGCAATCGTCCGGTGTGCGCGATTTGGTCGCTTAAATCCACATAGCGCGAACACTCGCCGCTCTGGACAATCAAAATCAAACTAATGACTAACGCGAACAGCGCCGGCGTTTGCCCGACCGCCTGCCCGACCAACATCATCATCGTAATTTTGCCGGATTGTTCGGGACAGCGCGCCATCGCGTCCATCGCGTCGCCGCCGTTCCAACCGTTGCCCAAACCGGAACCAATCGCGCCCAAGCCAATCGAAATGCCCGCGCTGATTAACGCCGCCGCATACGCCCAATTATTCGCCAAACCGGCGTCCGGCGCTTGCAGTCCCATCGTGTATAACAAAATCGCCACGACCAGCGCGAAAATCGACGGGTTGCTGGCGACGGCTTGACTGACCACCATCATCACCGTCAAGCGGCTGGTGTGGCGCGGACAGCGCGCCATCGCGACGACGGCTTCTTGTCCGATGCGCCCGTTGCCGGAACCGGAGCCAATCGCGCCGAAGCCGACCGCGATGCCCGAACCCAACATCGCCGCCGCGCACACCAAACTATTGGCGACCGCCGGCGACAGTTCCTGCACGCCGAAAGTGTATAACAAAATCGCAATCACCAGCGCGAAAATCGACGGGTTGCTGGCAATCGCCTGTCCAATCAACATCGAGCGCAACAGCGAGCCGTTTTGTTGCGGTTGCGTCGCCATCGCGCGCACCGACCCGACGCAGACCTGCCCCAACGCCTCGCCCGCGCCGAGCGCCCCGAAGCCCATCGCAATCGCCGAGCCGAACAACGCCGCCGAGTTTGTCAAAGTTAAATCCATTTTTTTTGCTCCTGAAATTAAGCACAGTTTTTAGTTGTATTGCCGTCGGCTTTAGCCGACGGCAATACAAAAACGCCGAACAAGTCAATTGTTAATTTTTAATTGTAAATTGTTAATTGTCCTCACGCCGCCGCGCTTTCGTCTTTGTTTTCGCTAACCTCCGTCGCGCCGGACGCGATGTAGGTCAGCGCCAGCATCGTGAAGACGAACGCCTGAATCGTGCCGACGAAAATGCCGAAGAAGCCGAACAAACCAATCGGCAAAACCAAGTAATACACCAAGCCGGACACGACCGCGATAATCACCGAGCCGCCGAAAATGTTGCCGAACAACCGGAAAGAAATCGACACGACTTCCGCGACTTTGCTGACGACGTTCAAGCCGGACATCGCCCACCCGATAGCGCCGCCGGGCGACAAATACGCTTCTTTCAAGTAGCCGATAAAGCCCTGATAGTAAATCGACGAGCCGTGTCCGATTAAAAAGACGAACAACAACGCCAGCCCGATGGTCGTGTTGACGTTCGCCGTCGGTTCCGCCGGCGACGGCACCGGAAAATTGCCGATATGCCACGCGGGAAGAGGAAACAAGCCCGTCATATTGCACGCCCAAATAAACATAAACAGCGTCGTCAGCCACGCGAGATAAACGCGCCCGCGTTTTTTGGTGCCGAAGCCGTCGGTCGTCAAGGTGTCGAATTGGCGGATGAGCATTTCGAGAAAGACCTGCCCGCGTCCGGGTTTTTCTTTCGACAACCCGCGACTCCACCAATAGCAGACGGCGACCAAGATGAACGCGCAAACGCCGGCGTAAAAAATCGGCGCGTGGGAAAATTCCAAGCCCCACATATAAACCGGAATCGGCGCGTCCATCGGGTCTTCGGCGGCGACCGCCGGCGCGACCGTGGCAAACGCAAGCATCAACGGCAAGATTTTTTTCATTGGGAAATCCTTAATAAAATTACGAATTACGAATTAAAAATTACGAATAGACCTGTTTGATAACCGCCGACAGTCGCCCTGACAGGGTGGTGATTTTTCCGACCGTCGCCGCGAAGCGGCAGAGTGTAACAGCCCAGCCCAAAGGAAAATCGGCGGTATCGATTTTCCGGCGGGCTGGGTTGCGTTGCCGGAAAACGATGGCGCCCTGTTAAGGGCAGTGGACATTTTTGCATTGCCCTTGCAGGGCGGCGTCTATTTTATCGGCGCCTTTTTACCCAGCGCGTTGCGCTGGGCTGTTACGCGACGCCCCTGTGGGGCGACCAACGGAAAGATTATCATTGCGCGGAGCGAATTTGCGAATCAAACTCCACCGCGTAGCGCCGCACCGCCGCCAATAATTCGCGTTCGACGGTCAGCGTTTCCCGCAACGACCGGTCGGGAAAATACGCCCGCAAAAACCGCAATTCCTCGCGGCGCGTCAGCGCAATTTTACCGCCGAAAATCGTCAACAACGCCGCTATTTCTTTGGCGCGGCAACGTCGCGGCATTTTTCCAATTTTCCACAGGCGGGAGTCGCCGAAGTCAATCACCGCCACGCGCGGCTTGCCGCCGGTAAAAACTAAAAAATCGTCGCCGCCGTTGTCGCAATGCCGGATTCCCGCGCGGTGCATCGCCCCGACAACTTCGCCGAAAGCGGCGAGTAATTTTCGCGCTTGCGGCAAAGTTCGCCACCGTTCGAGGACTTCCGCCAACTGCGCGGTCGGCGTTAGCGCCTTGGTGATGATAAACACGCGACCGGAATAATCATCGCCGCGCGCCCCGAACGCCACCGGCGCCGGTGCCAATACGCCGCACTCCTGCAACCGAAGCAACAATCGCCATTCGTGCGCGACATCGAACGCCGCGACCTCGCCTAACCGCAAAATCCGGCGACAACAACGCCAAACTTTATCGCGCCAATTCGGAAAAACTTTTTGCCGCCAAGCAAGCGGCAGAATCGTTTTGACGTAATACGCTTCGCCTTGCCAAACCGTTCGCCAAATGCGCCGCCCGCTGCCGCCGTCATCTACGCCCCCCGTAATTTCAACCGGCAATTTTTCGACTTCGGCGAAAGCGTCTTTGCCGCGCCAGAGCGTTGAAAACGGTTCGCGCAAATCGAGTATTGCCACCGCCGGAGCGCCGTTTTTCCGAAAAATTTTCGCCAACCGCTGTTGATAAAGTATCGCGACGGCGGCGGGCAATTGCCGATGTTTGACTTTGCGCAACAACCGTTTTTCAATGCGCCGTCGCATTGCCGTTAGCGTCTCGCGTTCGGCGATTAACGTTTCCCGCAACGACCGGTCGGGAAAATACGCCCGCAAGAATCGCCAATAATCGCGGGTGAAAAAGTCGTATGCCAGCGAAGAAAACAGTAATTCCGCCCATTCTTTTTCGCGATAACGTAGCGGCAACTTCCGAAAAACCCTCGCCGTGTGAAAATCAATAATCGCCGCGTCCGCCGCCGGCTCGCGAAAGAGCAAATAATTGCCGCCGTGACTGTCGCGCTGATAAACGCCGGCGCGGTGCATCGCGCCGATTGCCTTGCCCAACGCGGCGCACGCCGCGCGCTTCGGCGCGTTTTTATCCGCGAAAAATTTTTCCGCCGTTACCGTCGGCGTCAATTCCTCGATTATCAAAAACGACCAACCGTCGCGTCCCGCCGCCGTCGCGCCGAAAGCGACCGGTCGCGGCACGGCGACTCCGGCTTCGCTTAACCGGCACAAAACCCGCCATTCGTGGTCCACCGCGCGCGCCGATTTTTTACCGCTAAACAATCGCCGGAAAACGGCGCGGAGCATTTTTCGCGGCGGGGAAAATTCCCGCCAACCGCGACGGGGCATCGTTTTAATGTAATACCCCCCCCCCCCCGCAATTTGGCAGCGGCAATTTCACGCGAAACGCGCTATGGTCGCCGCTGTGGTGCGCCGCGTCGCTCGTTAAGAGCAACCGACGGACTTCGGCAAAAACGTCTTTGCCGCGCCAGAGCGTTAAAAACGGTTCGCGTAAATCAAGCATTGCGTTCTCCGTCGTTCGCCGCTTGTTCCAACGCGGCGGGGCGAAGCAAGGCGTCGGCGACCAACACGAGATTCGGCAACACCAAACCGGCAAGCGTCGTCCATAAATTCAGCACGTCGTGCGCGAATTGCGGTTTGCCGACGAAATAATTGAGCGCGCCGGCGACAATCATAAAAAAAAGCAAAATGACGACTTGCTGAAAGCCGGCTTTCGCGGGATTTTTTTTCTTCGCCTGCGGATTGCGCGCGATTTCGACGACGGCAAGCACTTTCAGGCGATAGCCGATTAGTCCGCCGACGCCGCCCCACAGCAAGCCGAGCGCGTAGCCCCAGTTCGCGGGCAACAGCGACAGCAAGACCAACGCGCCGATTGCCACAAGCGCCGCCGCGAGCATCCCGATTACTTTTTGATAGCGTAAAAATTTTTCCATTGCGACCTCGGTAAAACTCCGCGATTGTGGCAAAGCCGCGGCGACAAGCAAGGGAAGGGAAGAGGGAAGAGGGAAAAGGGAAGAGGGAAAAGGAAAAAGGAAGTCGATTTGTATGTTGTTAAACTTTTCCCTTTCCCCTCGTTATCTTTTCCCTTTGTTACCTTTTCCCTTTTCCCTTATTCCCTTTTCCCTTTGTTACCTTTTCCCTTCTCCTACCACCAACTCCGCGATTTGCACCGCGTTCAGCGCCGCGCCTTTGAGGATTTGGTCGCCGGCGACGAAGAGCGCGATGCCGGTGTTATCGGGCAACGAAATATCCTGCCGAATTCGTCCGACCAACACGTTGCCCTGACCGGTGGCGTCGAGCGGTTGCGGCGAGCGGTTTTGCGCGCGGTCGTCCAAAATCGTTACGCCCGGCGCGGTCGCCAAAATTTCATAGACCTCGCGCTCGCTCATCGGGCGCGAAAATTCGATATTCACCGCCTCGCAATGCGCGCGCAACGTCGGCACGCGGACGCACGTCGCCGTTACGCGAATATCCGGCGCGTGGAAAATTTTCTGCGTTTCCTGCGTCATTTTCATTTCTTCGCCGTTGTAGCCGTTGTCGCCGATGCCGGCGTTGTGACTGAACACGTTCATAAACAATTGATACGGCAACACCCGCGGCGTGAAATTTTCGCCCGCCGCCCACGCGCGCGCGTTCGCCGCGAGTTCCTCCATCGCCGGACGCCCCGCGCCGCTCGCCGCCTGATAAGTCGAAACGACGAGCCGCTTGACCGGATTGACGCAATGCAGGGGATACACCGGCACGTTCATAATAATCGTCGAGCAATTGGGGTTGGCGATGATGCCGCGCGGCGTCGCGTCCTGCGGATTGATTTCCGGCACGACCAACGGGCAGTCGGGCGACATTCGATACGCCGACGAGTTGTCGATGACCACGGCGCCCGCCTTGACCGCCGCCGGCGCGAATTGCCGGGCTTGGTCGGCTTCGACGGCGAACAGCGCGATGTCAATGCCGGCGAAAGCGCCGGCGGCGGCTTCGATGACGGACAATTCGCGGTCGCGGAATTTGACCTTTTTGCCGACCGACCGCGCCGACGCCATCACGCGCAATTCGTCCACCGGAAAATTGCGCCGTTCGAGACAGTTCAACATTTCTTCGCCGACGACGCCGGTAATGCCGACGATTGCCACATTCTTGCCCATAACCATCTCCGAGATTTTTCAAAAGTGAAAAGAAATTTTTATTAGACCTGTTTTTTGGCTTCTTTTGTTTTGCACGAAAGACATGGAGGATTTGAAGCGCGTGCGACGGTTCTATCCGTATCCTCCGCGCCGCCGTGAAAGAAAAAGAAAGTTAGAAAACCGGTCAATCGAAATGAGACGACGCATTGTAGAAACGCGGTCGCGGTTGGCAAGAATTGGACGGTTCGCCGCGCCGCGGTTCCCGCCGCCGAAAAACGCGCGAAGATAAGACGCTAATTCCCTTTCCAGCCGTGCTTGCGCAAGGCGGCTTGGGTCGCCAAAGAAAATTTTCCGCAACCGCTAAAGACGCCGCTCCCAAATTTTATGGGGTTATCGCCGGCAAAATTAATTATGGTCAGATTTTGACAATCCCGAAAAGCACCGTCCTCTATCTGGGTAACGCTATTCGGTATGATTATCGACGTTAGACCGCTACACTTCCGAAAAGCGCTGTCCCCTATTTGGGTAACGCTATTCGGTATGGTTATCGACGTTAGACCGCCACACCCCCAAAAAGCAGATTCCCCGATTGCGGCAACGCTATCCGGTATGGTTGCCGACGTTAGACCGCTACACCACTGAAAAACACCGTCCCCTATTTGGGTAACGCTATTCGGTATGGCTATCGACGTTAGACCGCGACACTCCTGAAAAGCATATTTCCCTATTCGGGTAACGCTATCCGGTATGGTTACCGACGTTAGACCGCGACAACCGTAAAAAGCCAATTGCCCTATTGTGGTAACACTATCCGGTATGGTTATCGACGTTATATTTCGGTTATTACGAAAAGCGCCCGCTATTGCTTTAACCGGCAGTCCTTCAATTTCAGCCGGTATGACAACAATTCCGTCTTTGCCCGAATAGCCCGTAATAACCGCGCCGTCGCCGGCTTGATTTAACTCGACATTAAAATCATCCGCCGGCGTGTCCGCCGCCGCGACCGCGCCGCCGAACACGCCCGCCAAAATCGCGACCAATTTAAGCGCCAACAATTTGTAACTTTTCATAGTTCTATCCGCTTTTTTTCCTCGCCTGTATAGGCGAATTTTTGCCACCAAAAAGCCAGAATCCAACGCGGATTCCGGCTTATCCAACATCATTTGAACGCAAGTTTTCGGCATAAAAAACTCCGTCCCCGCGCCAAGCGCGAGACGGAGCATAAAAAAATCGACCGGTTAGCGAAGCCGTCGCGGTCGTCGTTTCGTTGACGAAATGACTATTTACGGGGGGGGGGGGGATTCATATTGTTGTTTTCGACGTTGTTGTTTTCGACGATTTGCCCAAAGAAAATCGGTTTGAATAGAGCATCTCTCAATAGAATTTCTCCGTATCCTCCGGTGAGAGAAAAAGAAAGTTAGAAAACCGGTCGATTAAACGGAGCAACGCATTGTAGAGGCGCTAACCGCTAATTTTATCGCGGTAAAATGTCCTCTGTTCCATTCCGGTCATTCAAGTTAATTCCAATTGATGGCGTCCATACCGACGGTTTGCCCTTGCGCGTATTCTCGGCGGGCGGCGGCAACCACCGACCGGTCGTCGTCCGCGTAAAAAAAACTTTCAAAACTAATGTCTTCGTCAATCGCCGACCAATGCAGTCCGTCGTTAGTTTGTTCCCAGACGGCGCGTTGCGCGTCGTCGGCGCGTTGCAGTCGCGGATAATAACGCAAATGCTGGCTGTGAATTTCGCCGTTTTCGGCGGCAATCCACAACTGCCCTTCCGCAAACCACAGTCGTTGAACGTTCATCGCGGCGGCTCCATTCCTCTGAAAAAATCCCGCCAGTTGGCGATAATGGTTTCGCGATTTTCTTCAATAATACTTTCCGCCAATTTCACTTCCGACGATTTCAGTCCGTTATTTTCCACCAGCGCGACTTCCGGTTCAAGCGCGAATTTCGCGACGGCTTTGCCCTTAACCACGTGAATATGAACCGGCAAATGTTCGCGAGAGTAAAATTGAAAACGCATCCCGAAAAAAGAAAATAAGGTCGGCATTGTTATCCCTTTTACACACCGCGTCCCGCGCAACGAAAGCAAACCGTGGATTTGATAAAAATACGCCGCCGTTGTCAAGGCGAGGATTCGCGCTTTTCTCGCGAATTTTGGCGAAAACATCGAGTTGTCCGGCAACCATCGACCAGCGCAAAAAATTTTGTCCCCCGAAGCAACGCGGCGGTTAGCGTTATTTTTTGGGGCGGTTGTCGAACCGGGCGTCGCTCCGAAATTCGTCAATTGACGGTCAAAGCGCGTTTTTATATGATGAGCGGTCGCAACGGGCGGTATCGTTTTTTTTCGCCCGCGATTCGCCGAATAGAAATTGTGAGCATACCGGAGGATTAGGAAAAATGACCGCCGCCACATTCGCAGTCCGCAAACGCCGCCCGCCGGTTGTCCGCCGCGCCGCCGCGCCTAAATCAAACGAACCGTATATTTGTCCATACGGCTATGCGCACGTCCCGAACACGGAAACCGTGGCGGCGCTTCAAGAAGGAGTTCTCGGCAAACCGTTCGCCGGCAGGATTTCCGCGTCCGCAACCGGAATGAGTCGCGTTTTTAGTAATTTCGCCGAATGGAAAAAATCGCTCGATGCTTAACCTTGTCAACAGTAGCCGCTACAAAAAAGACCGGCAACGGATGTTAAGTCGCGGCAAAGACGATAACAAATTAGACGCGGTGTTGTTGGCGCTTATCGCGCAACAATCGTTGCCGCCGCGCCATTGCGACCATCGTTTAACCGGCGATTATGAACCATATCGCGAGTGCCATATCGAACCGGATTGGTTATTGATTTATCGCGTGGTCGGCGACACGTTGGAACTCTATCGCACCGGCTCCCATAGCGATTTATTCTGACGCCGGCGCGGCGTTTCGGCAATTTTTATTTACCGCAACCGCGGTTATTCCGATGGCAAAAGAATTTATCAAACCGCAACGGGTGGCGATTGCGTCCAGCGACGGCAAAGTCGTTGACGAATGTTTCGGGCGGGCGCGTTATTACCGGATTTACGCTTTGGCGGCGGCGGGTTATCAACCGGCGGAAGTGCGCGAAAGTCCGCGACCGTGCCGCGACGGCGCGCACGAAGAAGACAATTTCGCCGCGGCGCTGAGTATGGTCGCCGATTGCCAAATGGTCGTCGCCGGTCGCATCGGACCGGAAGCCGTCCGGCGCTTGGAAGAGCGCGGCATTTTTGCCGCCGTCGTCGCCCTGCCGCTCGAAAAAGTTCTGCAACGCTTGTTTGAACGCGGTCTGCCGCCGCTGAGCGCGGCGGTGTTTATGTGAGAATTAAAAATTACAAATTAAAAATTAAAAACTCGACTTGCGCATTCAACAAAAAGACGCGAATTTTTACGAATAAAAAAAAGATTTTTTGTCCACGAATTACACGAATTACACGAAATAAAGAGCCGGAAAACGGACAAAAAAGTTCGTGTTAATTCGTCTAATTTGGAAAGCACACTAACCTTCGCTTCGCTCGGTTTCGTGAAAATTCGTGTTAAGTTCTTTTCGTGTTTATTCGTGGCTTCTCTTTTTGCGGATTGAACTTAAAAATTGCGCGAAGCGAACTTGCTAAACCAAACTCCACCATTTTTAATTTTTAATTTTTAATTGATATTACCGAACCGTTCCAAAACTTTTCCCCCCAAAAAACGACGGGACAAAAAAAATGAAAAAATACCTTTGGGCATTCGCGGCGCTGACGCTGTGGTTCGCCGGTTACGCGGCGGGCGGCGACGGGTCGCTGGACCGCGTCAAAACGCGCGGCGTGTTGCGCGTCGGGATACTTGCCGACACGTATCCGTTCGGTTATTTCTATCAGGGCAAATACCGCGGCTTTGAGGTGAATTTGGCGCGGCAGTTGGCGAAAGATTTGCTCGGCGACGAGAATAAACTCGAATTGGTGCCGGTGCATCACGCCGACCGGATAGTTTATTTGCACGCGGGTTTGTTCGACATTTTGCTCGCCAGTTTCACGGTAACGCCGGAGCGCGCCAAATTAGTCGCGTACGCCCTGCCGTATTTGCGAGTGCGCTTAGGGGTTTTATCGCCGAAAAAAAAGCCGATTAAATCGCTCGCCGAACTCGCCGACCAAGACCTTATTGTCAACAGCGGCACGACTGCGGAAAAGTATTTCAGCACCGAATGTCCGCAAGCGCGTCTGCGGCGCTACGTTGACTTTGAAGACGCTTTCGAGGCGCTGAAAAATGGCGAGGGCGCGGGACTGGCGCAGGACAATTTAATGCTTTATCCGCTCGCGGCGCGCAATCCCGAATTTACCGTGTCCCTCGACGACCTCGGCGAAACCGAGGTTATCGCCCCCGCCGTCCGCCTCGGCGAAAAGGATTTGCTCGACTGGCTGAACGACGAAATCCGCAACCGGTTGGGCGGACATTTTTTCCACGACAACTTTGACGCGACGTTGCGCTCGGCGTTCGGCGACGACATCGACCCCGATGCGGTCGTCATTGAACGCGGCGAAGCGCGGTAACGGCGAATTAACAATTAACAATTAACAATTATTTAGAGGTCGCGCGGCAAAGAGCGCCGCGCATCTTGAAAATAATTCCGCTAAAAAATTGTTAATTGTTAATTTGGTCTTCCCTCAGAGGTCTTTCTTTATGAATGGTTTTTCTCGCCTCGGTATGGCGTTGTGTTTGACGACGGCGTTAAGCGCCGCCGCCGAACCGGCATTTTCCGCGGCGGCGCCAGCCGAAACCGTAACGGTCGGCGGCGTCGAAATCCGTCCGGCAATCACGCCCGACGGCTGGCTGACTTCTTACGACGAGGCGCTTCGGCGCGCGCGCGCCGAGAATAAAATGGTCTTGATGCTCTTCACCGGCAGTGATTGGTGCGGTCCGTGTATGGATATGCGCGCGCGGATTTTCGAGCAACCCGACTTCAAACAATGGGCGGCGAAAAAATTCGTTTTGTTGTATTTAGACCTGCCGCAGTTGCACGAATTGCCGACGGCGACGCGCCGGCAGAACGAATTATTGATTAAGAAATTCGGCGTTGTCGGCGTGCCGCAGATTTTCCTGCTCTCGCCGGACGGCGAACCGCTGACCTCGGTCGGTTATTTGCCGACGGACGCGGCGACGTGGACGGGGCTAATCGAAATGTTGTTGCCGCAGGAGGCGCTCGCCCAACCCGCCCCGTCTTACGCCGGCGGCTGGCTGACCGACTATCCGCAGGCGCGGCAAATCGCCGCCGCGCTCAATCGGCAAGTGTTGCTGGCGTTCGTGAGCAAAGGCACCTACGACGACGGCAAATCCCAAGCGTTGCGGGAAAAAATTCTCGCCGAGCCGAAATTCGCCGCTTATATCGCCGAGAAATTAGTGCCGGTCGAATTGGTGGTCGCCGACGACGCGGAAATCCCGGAAAAAACCGCGTTGCAAAACGCCGCGCTGTTGCAAGCGTTCGGCGTCGAAACCGTGCCGCTCGTCGTCGTCGTCAATCCCGACGGCGCGCCGACCGCCGCGTTTGTCTATGACGGCACGGAAAATAATTACTTGGAAATGCTTCAACCGAAAACACCGGCGGGGACGAATTAAAGGAGGGATTTAAGGGATTAAGAATTTTAAGCAAGTCAAGAATCGCGACGGTTCGATTTTCAACTCTCAACTCTCAACGCTCTCCTCACACCGTCGCCAAGATGTCCTCTTCCGGCGCGGTGAATTTTTCCGGCGCGGCGTAATTGCCCCAGACCTCGTCATAGACGCGCATTTGATAGGCGTCTTCCGGCATCGCCAAATCCCGCGCCGCCGCGCCGACGATTTCCGGGCGGATTTTTTCCTGACCGAGCGCGAACGCCGTAACCAACGACAACTCGCACAGCCGGTTGATGTTGCCCGCGTAGCCGCCGGACGCCTGCGCCACCGTCTGCGCCGCTTTTTTGGAAAACACGCCGCGCCGGCAACCGGATTTTTTCAGCCGTTGCAACATATACGTTTCACATTCCGCCTCGGAAAACGGCAACAAATTGACGCGCATCGCCACGCGCGCGTCAAATTCGCTCGCCGCCGCGAGTTTGCCCCACAGCGGCGCCTGCCCGCTCAACAGCAAACTAATCGCCGCCTGTCCGCGATGTTCGAGGTTCAGCAACATCCGCAAATCGTCGAGAATCGCGGCGTCGGTCAAATTGTGCAAATCGTCGAGCGCCAACAGAATTTTCCCGCCGGCGGCGGCGATTTCGGCGACGCGCGCCGTCAACGCTTCAAGCGGCGAACCGTCGCCGCGCCGTCCGTCCAACTCGCGCAATAACAAGCCGAAAAATTCGTCACGCGGACCGGACGGATTGCCGAGATACGCCGTCGCCCAACCGTTGCCCGCGAAATCGTTGACGGCGAGGCGGGTCAATTCGCTTTTGCCCACGCCCGCCGCGCCGACCACGGCGCAAACGCCGGCGTCCGCCGCAATGGCGTAACGGATTTTCGTCAACGCCAACATCGCGCTCGCCACCGGCACAAACCAATCCGGCGAATGACTCGCCGTGAACGGTCGCGCCGCCATGCCCCAAAATTCCCGATACATAAAATTTCCTCTTAAATTCCCCTCTATGGAGGGCTGGGGCGGACTATCCGCTGGCAATCGGCGGCTCTTTCGCCGATTGACGGGGTGGTTGCTTGCGTTGCCCCATATTTCGACAACCACCCCGTCAGTCCGGCAAACCGCGCCGGACTGCCACCCCTCCGTAGAGGGGAATACGGTTGATGTTATCGGACATTCGCCGCGCCGCGCCGCAATAAAAAAACGGGACTGCCCCGCGAGGGAAAATTCCGTTGGCGATAATACGAGAAGTTATTTCTATCCCAAAAAAGTTGAATTTTTCCCCGCCGTTTGTCCGTTAAAGCAGGGCATACGGATTAGGTTGAATTTCAACACTACAAAAAGGGGAACCGCAATGAAACGATTTTTTATCGCCGCCGCGCTGAGCGCGCTGGCAACCGGTTGCGGCTGCGGGGCGTCCGCCGGCGCGGGCGGCAAACCGAGCCAGCCGCTTTTTTACGTGAACGAATGCAACGAAATCGTCAACGGCGTTCCGCCGGCAAAGAAAATCGCCGCGCCGGTCGCGCCGGTCGCGCCGTCCCGACCGCAATCCACGGTTTGCAATAAATTCTATCATCTCGCCGACCCGTTTGCCGCGTCCGCGGCGCCGGCGACGCCCGACGCGAAAATCGCTTACGCGCAAACCGGCTATCAGTGCGCGCGTCAGCAGGGCTTGGTGCCGCTCAGTCCGCGCTTCGGCGTGCCGGCGCTCGATTGCCCGTGGACGCGGTCGGTGGACGAAGATTTGCCGCCGCAATTCGCCGCCGCTTACGGCGGCGTGCATCCCGCCGCGTCTGCGTCTGCGTCCGCGCCCGCGCCGGTCGCCGTCCAGCCGAGCGCGCCGAATGAGCGCGGATATTTGTTGACGGCTTACGACACGCCGCGCGGCGTGCGTTATGTGATTATCGAAGCCGAGCGGAATTTCAACGCGACCGCGACGTTGTTGGAAGTGGAAAAGGACTTTCCGGCGCTGGTGCGGGCGTTGCGGAATTTGACCGGCAGAGCGGTGGTGTATTTGACGAATTATCCGCTCATCGCCGCCGGCGGCAACGCGACCTCGCGGGTGTTGCAAGACGCGGAAATCGCCGGTCTGAAAAACGCGCTGAACGAACGCGCCGCGGCGGTCAGTTTTGTGAATTGGCAGTAGGAAAGGCAATTAAAAATTACAAATTAAAAACTGATGTTACGCGGTCAACGAAAAGACGCGAATTTTACGCATAAAAAAGAGATTCTTTTGTCCACGAATTACACGAATTACACGAAATTAAAGAGCCGGAAAACGGACAAAAAATTTGGAAAGCCCACTAACCTTCGCTTCGCTCGGTTTCGGGTTAATTCGTCTAATTTGGAAAGCACACTAACCTTCGCTTCGCTCGGTTTCGTGAAAATTCGTGTTAAGTTCTTTTCGTGTTCATTCGTGG
>JAISJR010000015.1 GCA_031261425.1 Planctomycetota bacterium | reverse complement strand
GTTCGAGCGGGGACGCCCAGAAGTCAATTTACAATTAACAATTTACAATTAACAATTATTGAACGGATGCGCTCCGCGCGTTTTTAACCATAAAACTCCGCTAAATAATTGTTAATTGTTAATTGTCAATTGTTAATTCGGTTAGAACTTAACCGACAGCCCCACCGTGAAGTTCGAGTTGTGTCCGTCGCCCCAGAGCCGTTCGTCGTAACGCGCCGACACTTCGTATTTCTTGGCGATAATCGTACTTAGCCCCACGCCTAAAATCGCGCGATCTTGCGCGATGCCTTGTATGGGAGCAGTGTACTTATCCCAAGTGCCACCACGCACATACGCTCCGGTCTGTTTCGGGTCGATATATTCGTGTTCCCAGCCCGCGATAAATTCCGGCAGAATCGCGAAGTTGTCGCTGAGGTTAAACACTTTGCCTAGCCGCGCGTCGAGCGTTTGCAATAGCGACCAGTTATTTTCATTACCGCTAATGTTTCTATACGTGAGATTGTATCGGTCTGTTGTGTCTTCCCCACCCGTTGCGCTCGCAGTGTGCAAGTAAGTCATCGCTAACGAGTAAGACGGCGTGAGATAAAATCCTTTCGGCAACTCAAACACATAACCCACGCGGTTATACCACGAAAAATCAAAACCGGTGTCGTAACGTGAGATTTTAGACGAATCTACGCTGTTCGCGGCGTAACCAACGGTGATGTGCTCTTCGTCCGAGAGAAAGTGAACGCCGACTGTCGGCGAGGTGTTGACGAACAAATTATTCCACTTGTAGTTACCGTAAAAACCGACGCGCAAAACATTGTCGGTGAGGTCGTCTTGGAAATCGGTTATATCGACGATAAAACCATTAAAATCAGCAGTACCGCTTTTCTTAAACGAAGTGGCGTTGTTATACGAATAACCGACCAAGCCGCCGAGTTCCAATTCCTTGCCCAATTGATAACCCAAGCCGGCAAGGACGCCGGCGTTGCCCAAATCATAACCGGCGCGGCGGGATTGATTGCCTTCCGAGCCGAAACCGCCATACGCTTTGACGAAACTCGTCAGCCCCGGACAAACTTCGGCGTCGGTTACGACATTGGCGATAAACCGGTCGGCGAAGACCTGACCGAGCGCGTTGTTGAACTGCCGCGTCGCATACTGACCGACAATCACCTCGCCCGAATCTTTTACCGAAGCCCGGTAAGTTTCAGGATAGTCCGCGGCGATTACCGAACTTACGCCCACCATTGCCACCGCCGCGGATACCCGCCGCCACCAATTGCTTTTGCTCACTATTGTTCCTCCTGTAAAAGAAAAAAATAAAACGAATAAAGTGTTTAAGACGGTTAAGGTTTTTAAGCGGTTTAAGCGGCGCAAAAAAACGCCAAAAAAAACAAAAAAAGCCCGAATCCTTGCGGATTCGGGCTTATCCAAAATTATTTGACGCGAAAATTTTTTTACATCCTTTCGGCTACCGTATAGCCATAAAAAAAGGACGCCGTTATCGCGTCCATTCCCAAGGACCTTCCAGAGCCCCATACGTATTAACGCCAATAAACAGCGCCCCGGCGGGGCACGGTCAATACGTATGGGAATAAAAACTGGAAGGTTTTGGGAATGTCCCACATTTGTAACGCCGCTACAAACGGCTGATTGTCTGACGCTAAATTCTGCGGCTGATAGAATTTTTCCTTTTAAGAAATTTTTAAGGGGGTTAAGCGGTTTAAGAATTTTAAGGGGTTCAAGAAACGCAAGAACGCAATTTCAACGCTTAACTACCGACCGCAAACTGCTTATCGGCACAATAAAACGGCGCACTATAAAGAATTTATCCGCCGCCGCAATACTCTTTCAAAAAAACTTGGCGGCGAAAAAATGTAGAGGCGAAAATTGTTCCTGACGAATGGTTAATTTTCTTTCTTCGTTTCCCGCGTCATCAGTTCCAGCACGGCGCGGCGCGGGTCGTAGTCGGCGAAGAGCACGCGATTGATTTGTTGCACAATCGGCATTTCCACGCCGAGGCGTTGCGCCAGGTCGTAAGCCGATTTCGCCGAAAAATACCCCTCGGCGACCGAGTGGCGCGAGGTCAGCGCAAAATTTTTCGAGTTGTTTTTCACCGCGTCGTAACCGAATTGGCGATTGCGGCTGTGTTTGGAAAAACACGTCGCGACCAAATCGCCCAAGCCCGCCAAGCCCGCGAACGTCTTGGGGTCGGCGCCGAGCGCCACGCCGAGCCGCGTCATTTCCGCCAAACCGCGCGTCAGCATCGCCGCAATCGCGTTGTCGCCCAAGTCCAGCGCCAAACACGCGCCGGCGGTCAGCGCCACCACGTTTTTCAACGCGCCGGCGATTTCCATTCCCAACATATCGTTGCCGAGATACAACCGGAACATCGGCAAAATCAACGCCGCAAGCGTGGTCTGCGCCAACCGCTCGTCGTTCGCCGCGACGACCGCCGTGGTCGGGCAGTCGCGCCCCACTTCTTCGGCGTGGCACGGTCCCGACAACACGCCGATACGCTTACTGCCGAGACATTCGGCGATGATTTCCGTCGGGCGTTTGAGCGTTTCCTGCTCGATGCCTTTGGTTACGGAAATGACGCCGACGTCGGCGCCGACCGCGCCGCGTTGCTCCGCCAGCACCGCGCGCAAGTAAATCGTCGGAATCGCGCAAATGAGCAGTTCGGCTTTTTCGACGGCGCGCGCGAAATCCGGCTCGTAATTCATCAGCGGCGGCAGGGACACGCCGGGCAGATATTTTTGATTTTCCCGCGTTTGCCGCATCGTTTCCAAGTGAACGCGGTCGTGTCCCCACAACGTAACGTTGTGCGTGCGGACGCTCGCGACCCGCGCCAGCGCCGTCCCCCACGCGCCCGCGCCCAAGACCGTGATGTTGTGGATTTCGTTCGCCATAACGTCGCTTTTGATTTGTGGGGTTATCGAAATTTTCGATAACCTTTTTTTGTTTCGCACGGAGGCGCGGAGAAACACCGATTGCGGATGCGCTATTCAATTGCCACGCCTTTTAAGGCGTGGTGGGCGGTCAAAAAAAGAAAAGGGCTTTAGCCCAAATTAAACCATTCGGCTAAAGCCGGTCATTTTTTTCGCCATTTTACCCGCCGTTAAAACGGCGGGCTATTGAATTTTGTGGCGGCTTTGCCGCCTTGCAATCGACGGCGATAAATCACCGCCGAAATATCGCAACTCTGCTCACTGTCCACTGCCAACTGACCACTTACATACTTATCGTCGCCAGCGTTTCTTTGAGGACGGTTTCCCATTTCTCGAAATCGTCCGCCGGCGCCCAGACCATTACGCGGTAACTTCTACCGCGGAGCGGAATGACGTAAATTTGGCACCGGCGGCGCGCGCCTTCCTGCAACGCGATAAAGTCCGCATACATCGCCGGATTGCGCCGCGCCCCGAACCGCGCCAAATCACTGCTCAATAGTTTGAAACCGCTCAACGCGCTCTGCAAACTGCCGACGACCATTTCCAACTGCGCTTTCGTGCAGGGGAAGACCTTGTTTAACGCTTCGATTTTTATGACCGCCTCGTCGCCGTCGCTCGCCACCGTTACCGACTGCAAATTGATGTTGCCGCGCCAATTTTCCGGCTTCACAATCGAGAAGCCCCAATACAAATTGGCAATCCAATTGCCTTCGACCGCCACGTAAGTTTTCTTGACTTCCGGGAACAATTCAAACGTCGCGGTCTTGCCGTCCGGCGCCGTGTAATTTTTCGTCGCCGACACAAATTCCAAACCGATGCCGCCGTCGCGCATCGCCCACGCGAACGGACTCGCTAGCACGCCGTTGCCGTCCTGCTCGACTTCCGTCAACACATAGCCCGCCGGCAAGCCGACGCGATTGACCGTCGGGTCCACCGGCAACCAACGCCCGTTGATGTTGACTTCGCACCACACGTGGCGCGTCGCGTTGTCGCGCATAACCAGCAAGCCGCCGCACAGCCGCGTCGGCAAATTCAGCGACCGCGCCAAACTTGCAAACAACCGCGCCTGCCGCGCCGCGTCGCCGGCGCGCCGTTGCATCGTCGTCAGCGGACTGTCGTCGCGCTCAAACTCGTCGAGCGCGATGTTTTGATAAACCCAGCCCGCGAGCATCGCCACCGCCGACAACACGCGGTTTTCGCCGCCGACAATGTCTTTCGCGCGGTCGGCGATTTCCCGCTCGTCGGGATAAACGTTTTCGCCGCGCCGGCAGAACGGCAACAATTCCGGCGGCACCGCCAACGGGAAAGTCGCGTCCCCGACCGCCGGCGTGTTTTTCAATAATTTCAGTTCGTTGCCGTCGAATTTTTGATAACGGTCGTCGTCCGGCAACAGTTCGCGCCACTTTTCCATCGGCGTCGGGCGATAGGTCAGCGCGTTGAAATTGTCCCACGCCGGCAATTGAAACGTAACCGGCATCGAGCGCACCGCCTCCATTTTAACGTAGTCAAGCGTCGCTTCCGGTTGCGGCACGATGCGCATTTTCAGATTGTCGCTTTGCATACTGACGAGCGCGCCGTCCTGCGTAAAAATCATTCGCGTCGGCAACGAATTTTCGCCGCGCCGAATATCGACCGTCCAAACATTGAGCGACGCGCCCAACACGTCGGTCGGTCCGAAGTCGCGAATCTCGACCTCTTCGGCGACGATTTGCAATTCGCTCCGGTCAAGAATCGCCGCGCCGTATTTTTTGCCGACCTGCGGCTTTTGCGCCAAAATCCAGTCCGGCGTGACGGCGAACAACACGCCGCTCGGCACCGCCATCTCAGAATTTTGTTCGGGACGGTCCAACGTGCGAAACAACGCCCGCCCGCGGTCGATGGTGATGGTGCGCGTTTCCAGCGCGCCGTCGCGCTCCACGTTTTCCGTCAGATACAACGACTCCGCCGTGGCGGCGTTGGCGATTACTTTGCGGTAATCGACTTGTTGCAACCGCTGTTGCGAGAGACCTAACATTTCGTAGCGCTGTTCGGTTTCGGTAACGAGGGCGGGGACGCCGTTATAGACGCTCCGCGTCCGCGTCGTGTAGCCGGAACTGAACCGCCGCCCGTCCATTTCGGCGACAAAATAAACCCGCGTGCCTTCGGCAAGCCCCACGCGCCGTTGCCGCGCCGCGTCGCTCGGATTGATGCGGTCAACCCACCGGCTGTTCGGCGCTTCGCGCGCGGCGTCGGTCGGGTCGCCGCAAGCGGCGAGCAATAAGGTCAGCGGCAATAATTTTTGGGCGAGGGCTTTCACGGGACACCGTTAATTTGGGAGGGACGCGCAGTTGTTAATGACATTATTTGTCGGCAGGGGCAACGACGAAATTAACAATTAACAACTAACAATTAACAATGGCGGAGTTTGACGACTAAAAATCGCAGAGCGAAATTTTAATAATCAATTCCTCAATTGTTAATTTTTAATTGTTAATTGTTAATTCAGTTACTCTCAACTAAAACACCAACCCGTCGGGAATGACCGCGTTTTTGACCACGATGGTAATGCCGTCGCGGACGAAAAAGCGCTCTTCGGGGTCGTCGTAGTGATTAACGCCGTTGTTGTTGACCAATTGCACGCCGTTGCCAATCGACGCGTTTTTGTCAACGATGGTGCGCCGCAGGTGCGCGTCTTTGCCGATGCCGATGTTCGGTTTGCCGTCCTGCCGGTCTAATTGATAGTAGTCCGCGCCCATCAGCACCGAACTCTCAATCACCGCGCCGGTGCGCACGATTTGCCGCAAGCCGACCACCGAATTGCGCACTAAGGCGTCTTCGATAATCGCGCCGTCCGACATCAGCGAACATTCGACCGACCCGCGGTTTAATTTTGCGCCGGGCAAATAACGCTGGTGCGTGTAAAGCGGGGCGTCGCGGTCGAACAGGTTGAATTTCGGCAACGGATTGACGAGGTCGATGTTCGCGTCGTAGAACGCGCCAATCGTGCCGATGTCCGCCCAGTAGTCGTTGAAGCAATACGCCTGCACGTGGCGGTCTTTAATCGCCTGCGGAATTAGGTGTTTGCCGAAGTCGGTTTTCGAGGTGTCGTTGCCGAGCATCGCGCTCATCACGGCGCGCTCGCCGAGATAAATTCCCATGCTCGCGAGGAACGGGCGCTCTTTCGCCTGCTCCGCCGTCAAGCCGAAGACGGTGGTGTCAACCGTCATCGCGTCCAATTCTTCCGCCGTTTTCGGTTTTTCGGCGAACTGCACGATGCGCCCGCTGGCGTCGGTTTTGAGCAAGCCGAGTTCCGGCGCTTCTTTGCGCGTAACCGGTTGGACGGCGATGGAGAAATCGGCTTTGGCGTCGGTGTGGACTTTGGCAAATTCGCGATAGTTCATTTTGTAGAGATGGTCGCCGGACAGAATCAGGATGCGGCTGTCGGGACTGCCGCGGTCGATGATGTGCGCCCAACTTTGGCGGACGGCGTCGGCGGTGCCTTGGAACCACGTGCCGCCGCCGCGGGTTTGTTCCGCCGCCAGAATATCGACGAAGCCGTGCGAGAACGAATCGAACCGATACGCTTTGGAGATGTGCTGGTTGAGCGACGCCGACTGATACATCGTGAGGACGTAGATGCGCATAATGCCGGAGTTGATGCAGTTGGAAATCGGCACGTCGATGAGCCGATACTTGCCGGCAATCGGCACGGCGGGCTTACTGCGCTCCTTGGTGAGTGGGAACAGACGGTTGCCCTGACCGCCGCCGAGGATAACCGCGATGGTGTTTTTCATAATTTGCCTCCCGCGAAAAAAAAAGGAAAAAAATTGCACTAACGGCGCGACATTGTAGAAGCGGCAAGCCGCGATTCCAGAGTCCGCGCCGGACGAAATGCGAAAAAAGGGTGAAAATTGAGAATTGTCGCGGATATAATCCGGCAAACACAATTCGGCGAATTTCAAGCGTAAAGGAGAAGGCAATGACTGACCGTCGATACGACATTCAGACGGAGATTGTCGGCAATTGTCCAAATTCTCTTTACGCGCATTCGCTTGACGGTCAACCGCCGGAAAAGTGGCAGACGCTTGCCGAACATCTTAACGCCGTTGCCGGTCTTGCGGAAGAATTCGCGACGCCTTTTGGCGCCGGCGATTGGGCGCGCGCCGCCACGCAACCGGCGTTACCGAAATTGGACCCGGTTACCGAAATCATTCCTAATGACAAAAAAACGGTGTATTATCAAAAACTCCGCCGCGTCAATTTTCATTTTCCCGCCGACCTCAATCAGCGAATTTCGCTCGCGGATTTGGCGGCGCGGTTGCAACGGCACGAACAGGTCTTGTGCGTGATGAACACGCGGGCGGAATGTCGCCGATTGTTTGAATTGATGCCGGAAGGAACCTTGCATTTGTCGGCGCTGATGTGCGGCGAGCATCGTTCGCAAGTTATCGCGGAAATCAAAAAGCGATTGGCGGACGCCGCGCCGACGCGCGTGATTAGCACGCAAGTTATCGAGGCGGGCGTGGACGTGGATTTTCCGACGGTGTATCGGGCGCTCGCCGGTTTGGACTCGATTGTGCAAACGGCGGGACGCTGTAACCGCGAAGGGAAATTACAAGATAAAAATGGTGATTGGCGGCACGGCGATTGTTATATTTTTGCGCCGGAAAAACCGGCACCGCACCGATGTATGTATCAAGCGCAAGATTCGCAATTTCGTTGGGCTGACCAAAGAGGGAAAATCGCCGTTTGATATTTTTGTCAAAGAAAAGGCGATTTTGAATAATCTCATTGATGAAGCCCATCAGCAAGGCGAGGTGAAAACGAAAGAAAAAGGCGATAAAACCGAAGCCGCGAGAAAATGGATGTGCGGCAAGTATTACGACATCCGAACTTTTGGCGCTGTGATGTCAACCGGCGCCAATGCCGGTCAAGTGCGCGGTCCCGTGCAATTGACCTTCGCCCGCTCGGTTGACCCGATTGTTACGTTGGAACATTCAATCACGCGAATGGCGGTCGCCACGCCGGCGGAAGCCGAAAAGCAAAGCGGCGACAATCGCACGATGGGGCGTAAAAATACCGTGCCTTACGGCGTCTATGTCGCGCACGGCTTCATCTCGCCGCATTTGGCGGCGCAAACCGGTTTTTCCGAAGACGACCTTTTGCTCCTGTGGGAAGCGTTGGTCAATATGTTTGAACACGACCACAGCGCCGCGCGAGGCGAAATGTCAACCTGCAAATTAGTGGTATTCAAACATCAATCCGCGCTCGGCAACGCCGCGTCAAATGATTTGTTTAAGCGCGTCGCGGTTAAGAAAAAAAATGCGGCAAAACCGGCGCGGTCGCTCGACGATTATTCAGTAACGTTGGACGGAAAAGAAATAGAGCCGATAAAAACGGAAGTAACGGTGTAAGTCGAGGAAATCTATGCCAACTAATTTATCCACCGCTCTTATCGCCGATGTTCGCCGTATTATCGCCGCTTCGCAAATCGCCGCCGTGCGGAGCGTCAATTTTGAACGGGTGCGAATGTATTGGCGTATCGGCGAGCGGATTGTGGTCGAAGAACAACACGGGCAAGAACGCGCGGAATACGGCGCGTATCTTTTGCGCACGCTTGCCGAGGAAATTGAGCCGGAATTTGGTAGCGGGTTTTCGTATCGTCAGTTGGCGTTTTGTCGGCAGTTTTATCGCACCTACCCAATTGTGAACGCGGTGCGTTCGCAATTCAAATAGTCGTTATTGAACCATTGCGGAACGCCGGCGCCGGAGAATTCGCGCGCGCGTTTGAGTTTCAACAAAAACTTTTTCACGCCAACGAGTGGCATTGATTAAACTGACGAATACAATGCGTCTCGCGGTATTGAGAGCGCTACTTGGGTTTTATGGGGGAAGAACGGTATGTCGCATTTATACAACATTCAGATGGAGATTGCCGGCGATACGGCAATGTGGACGCGACCGGATACCGGTGATTGTCCGGTGTCGTATCCTGCGCCGACTTATTCGGCAGTTAAAGCAATTTTTGAGTCGATACTCTTCGGTTTCAAAACGGTTGTCAAACCGACGAAAGTCGAAATCTGCCGACCCGTTCAATACAACTCGTACCACACGAATTACGGCGGTCCGTTGCGAAAAGGGGAATCTGTCAAGAATGGTAATCCTTATCAACTGCTTGCTACGGTGCTGATAGACGTTTGCTATCGGCTGTATGCTGATGTGGCGCTCAACAAAGAACGGGAAATGTCCGCCGGAAATTATGAGGGCAAAAAATTACTCGCGGAACGCCACGCGCTAAACTTGAAAAAATCGCGGGCAAAACGGGGCAAAGGGGTAATTACTCCGGCGGAAATTCAGCGGATTGATGAACTAAACCGGATGCTTACGGCTGTCGAAGTCCTGCGAGGAAACGGCGCCGCTAAAACTTCGATTTGGGACGCGCGGACAACCTCGCCGGCGCACGCCTACCAAGCGATTTTTGAACGACGATTGCGACGCGGGCAAGGTTACGCGATTCCTTTTTTGGGTTGGAAAGAGTTTACGCCGTCGTATTTCGGACCGTTTCGCGAATCGACGCGAGTGTTGGCGGATTTCTCGACGACGATTCCGTCAATGTTGCGGCAAGTTTTTCCAAACGGCTACAACTCGGAATTGTCATACGTCTATGACCAAGACGTGAAAATTGAAAACGGCGTTTTACGTTTCGGCGATAAGCGGGAGGTGAAAAATGATTAACGAATTGTACGCGCTGGCGGAGGCGTTGCCGTCCAACATTGAGGCGACCGAATGGCACCGCCAACTTAAAGAATTGCCGAAAGTTTTGGATAAGAATCCGTGTTTCAAAATACAACTAAACGGTGATGGCTCTGTTTATGATATAGGAGAAATCACCGAGCCGGAAAAAATGTCTTTTTTGAGAACGTGGCAATTTGGTGCCAATGGTTCTTCTTTCCCAGCATTTAATTTGCCGCCACTATCGAAATATGCTGACGCTAAAAAAGAGAAGGAAAAACGAAAACAACAAACTGCGCCGTGTGAAAAGTGGCTCAAAAATAACGCCGCATTTAATTTTCCTGACTTTGAAAAATGGCATAGGGAAGTCATACTTAATTGGATTGAAAACGACAAAGACGAAAGCGGTAAAAAAACTGAAAATGGAAAAGCATTCGATAAGGTCAAAATCGTCTTAAATCCACCGCGAGACACCTTCGCCAACATTACGCGAAATGGTAAAACTCCGACAAATGCAATAACGGAGTTGCTTGATATTTTGCAAAAATTCAAAGTGAAAGATGGCGTGAATGACGAAGTTGACGTGTCAAAATTCCGCGCCGCGCTTGACCGGCACCTTAACGATAAACTTCGCGCCGGCGAGAATATTAAGACGTTGTTAAAATTTTTATCGTCAGACAAACAAGTTTCCGTGATTCTCGACGTGCAAGATTGGCAAAAATTTTCCTATCCGGTAGCGCACGAAAAGTCCATTGTTTGGTTGAATGAGGTGCTGAATAACTCTGAAAAAAAGATTGCGGAAAAAAGTATAAGCGATGCTTCCGCGCCGTCCGAGGCGTTGGTTGACGCTTTCGGTGAAGAATTTTCCGGCGCCGGCGAGCCGATGCCCGAAGTAAAATTACCCGGAAAACTTGCCGGAGTAAAATTGCGGGCGATGTTCCGCGACCATCGTTGTCAATATCGCTATAACCGGATTGACGACGATTCTTATCCGATTAGCCGTGAAAATCGGGCGAAAATTAAAAAGGCGTTGGAATGGTTAAAAGAACCGGAACGGCAGGGAAAGACGTGGGGGTTATCCGACATCGACGAAATTATTTTTGCCTACCCGTCGATTATTCCACCTTCGCCGCCGAAGTTCGCCGCGCTTCTCGGCGCGTCGTCCGGCGAGGAAAATGATGACCGGTCGTCCGCTTTATTCGCCGGCATTGCCGAGGACGTGATAAAATCTTTGGCGGGGTTGGCGCCGGAGTCAAAGCCCCAAGACGTGCAAATTTTTGCTATTCGCAAAATGGATAGGGCGCGGTCGAAAGTCGTGTTTTATCGCAATTATACGACGGAACGGCTTATTCTAGCCGCGACTGATTGGCAAAAAGCGTGCGAAAATATCCCGCCGGTTTCTTTTCGCGCGTGGACCGATAAACCGCTTAAAAAAAATAACGTGAATAATATTGATGACGGCAACGCTGACGAAAAATCAAAACCGGAAATCGTCGAGCCGCAAACGCCAAAACCGTTGCAAGTGGCGAAAGTCGTCAATCGGATTTGGAAAATGAGCGGCGAATTAGCCGCCGAACCGAAAAAGACCCCGAAAAAAATGCAGTATTATCAGGGCTTGGAATTGATGTTGGACGATCATCTTACCGCGCGGGATTCGTATTTGTTGCGCGTGTTAATTGATAATTCCCGCGGACTGGTTGCTTATTTAGGAAATCTTTTGCACGGCGGCGGCGTGTTGCCAAATTCATCGCGGGAATTGCGCGAAAGTTATCGTTATTTGTTGCCGGTTCTCGGACTGTTTTTGTTTCGCCAAAAAATTTACAAGGAGACCTATATGGAAAGTTTGCCGTATTTACTCGGACAGATGCTCAAAGTGTCCGACGAGTTACACGCTTTGTATTGCAAAATTGTGCGGAACGACGAAGTCCCGCCGCAATTAGCCGGCAATTCACTGTTAGTCAACGCATTGGAAACGCCGGTGCAGGCGTTGGCGCAACTCGCGCCGCGCATCAATCCGTATATTTCATGGGCGAAGCAATACCGCACCAAAAAAATCGAAGAAACGGGTAAAGAAAGTTGGCGGGCGGGGTGGTATTTGTCGCTGTATGAGCAAAGCGCCGCGAATCTCAATCTTGAAAAAATTGCTCGCTTTAACGATTTAGAAAAAGCCCAATTGTTTGTCGGCTATCTGGCGGCGTTTCCGAAAAAAGAAAAACTAACTGATGCGGCGCCGAAAACGGAAGCGTAATCTTATTGCCCTCTATAAAAAGGGCATTGATTAAAATTACAGAACCCTATTTTATCCCACAAAGGAGTCCTAAAATGAGCGACGAAATTAAACGCGCTACCGGTTTGTTGATTATCGAAGTGGTAAATTCAAATCCTAACGGCGACCCCGACCGTGAAAGCGACCCGCGCCAACGCCCGAACGGATTAGGCGAAATTTCGCCGGTCTCATTCAAGCGGAAACTGCGTGACTTATTGGAAGACGCGGATAGTCCGTTTTTTAAAGAACTGCCGCCGGACTATTCCGGCAATGCTGACTGTTATCGCATTTTGGAATCGCGCGGGCGCGACCGCGCGGCGATTACTAAAGAAATGGGCGAGGTTAAAGCCAAAGATTTTGACCAAAAAAAGTTTCTTAAAAGCGAATTTGTCAAAAAATACTGGGACGCGCGAGTTTTTGGTAACACCTTTCTTGAAGAAGGCGCGAATAAAGGTTTCATTAAAACCGGCGCCGTGCAATTCGGGGTCGGCGTTTCACTCTCGCCTATCAGCATTGTTCGCCATACCAATACGAATAAATCAGGCGTGCAAGAAGGAAAAAATCAAGGAATGGCGCCGTTGGCGTTTCGTATCGTCGAACACGGCGTTTATGTGATGCCGTTTTTTGTCAATCCGAATTACGCCGCGAAAACCGGATGCACCGCGGAAGATATTGGTTTGTTGAAAATTCTTATTCCGCACGCTTACGACCAGACCAAATCGGCAATTCGCCCCGATGTGCGTTTGCGTCATGCGTGGTATATTGAACATCAGAATTTGCTCGGTAGTTGCCCCGATTATCGTTTATTTGAGGCGCTCACGCCTAAGCGAATCGGCGACGCCAAAGAAGCGTCAACGTCGTGGAAAGATTATGAAGATGTAAATGACTTGCCAAAAGAACTCAAAGGCAAAATCGCTTCCTTTGTTGATTTGGTGAACGCTTGAATTATTACGCGCACAGCCCGAAGCCGGAGCGAAACATTCCCGCGCAAACTTACGCGGCGCACGTCAATGAAGTCGCGCGCCGCGCGATGGTGTTTGCCGGCGAGTTGGCGCCATACGCCGAAGTTGACCGTGAAGTTTTTCTCGCTTCGATAAAACGAGCGGCGACGTTTCACGATCTCGGAAAACTCGACCCGGAAAATCAAAAAGTTTTAAGCGGACAGAAAAAAGCCAAAAGTTTGCCGGTACAACATACCGATGCCGGTGCCGCCTATTGGTTAGATGATTCGCACACGTCACCTTTTGCGGCAGTTGCGATTCAAGCACACCATATTGGTTATCCTGATTTTATTGACGAAAAAATTAAACAAGAGCGTGCTTTTCGTGACACCGATTTTTGTGAACACACCGATAAGACCCTCAACTCGCTTATTGCGGCACATCAATCGGCAGTAGCAGATAATGTATATGACGCTTGTGGTGAATTAAAAGGCGATAGTCAAGTTTTTCTGCGGCTGCTGCTATCCTGTCTTGCCGATGCTGACCATACCGATACGGCGGTTCATTACGGAGAATATCCCGAAACCGAATCGCATATCGAATTGCGCCCCGCCGAGCGCCTAAAAAAACTTGATGAATATGTCGCGGCGTTGGGCAAAGACGAAGACGCTCGTTCGCAACTTCGCCGCGAAATGTATCAAGCGTGCCGCGCCGCGGCAACCGATTCACGCGTTAATTCTTGCGATAGTCCGGTCGGCTCCGGTAAAACGACGGCGATAATGGCGCACTTGTTGCGACAAGCCGAACGGCGCGGATTACGGCGAATTATTGTCGTGTTGCCGTTCACCAACATCATTACGCAATCGGCGGCGACTTATCGAAAAGCATTATGCTTAGCCGGCGAAAAGCCGAATGAAGTCGTCGCGGAACTTCATCATCGCGCCGATTTTGAAAACGAAGACGCGCGGCATTTGACGGCGCTCTGGCGCGCGCCGATTATCGTTACTACCGCCGTCGCGTTTTTTGAAACGCTGGCATCAAACCATCCGGCGACGCTTCGGCGCCTGCACGAATTGCCCGGAAGCGCGATTTTCGTTGACGAATCCCACGCCGCCTTACCCGCAAAATTACTGCCGATGGCGTGGAAATGGGTCAACATTTACGCGAACGAATGGAGTTGCTATTGGATTTTGGCGTCGGGTTCGCTCACTCGTTTTTGGGATATTGAGGAAATCGCCGAAAACGCCGGCACGGATAAAAATCCAATTCCCGAAATCGTTGACGACGAGTTGCGCCGTCGATTGTCAAAATACGAAATCTCGCGGATAAGTTATGAAAGCGATTTAACGCCGAAAAAACTCGAAGAATTGGCGCCGTGGATTGTTGAAAAACCGGGTCCGCGATTGGTGATAATGAACACCGTGCAAAGCGCGGCGACGCTTGCCGATTATTTTGCCAAACAATACGGACGCGAAAAAGTTGAGCATTTGTCAACCGCCTTAACACCGATTGATCGCGAAAAAACGCTAATTCAAGTTAAGAAACGGTTGAAACAAAACCTCGATACCGACTGGACTTTTATCGCGACATCGTGCGTCGAAGCCGGAGTTGATTTGTCATTCAAAACCGGCTTTCGAGAAATCGGTTCGTTGGTGTCATTATTGCAAGCGGCGGGGCGAGTAAATCGCGAAGGCGCCGACGACAACGCGGAAATGTGGTCATTCAAAATTGCCGAAGGCGGATTGCTGAAAACTCATCCCGGATTAAAAGACGCCGCTGAAATTTTGCAAAAATACTTTGAAAATAAAACCGCCATTACGCCTGATTTAAGCACGAAATCAATCGCGGACGAAATCAGATTGGGCGGCACCGATAAACCGTTCAAAAAAATTATTGCCGAAGAGAATTGTCGTCAATTTCCGCTCGTTGAGAAAGATTTCAAAGTCATTAACACCGACACCCGAATAACGGTCGTTGATACTGACCTTGCGGACAAAATAAAACGGCATCAACATAAAATTGATTGGCGCGACCTCCAAAAAAATTCGGTGCAAATCTGGAAGTATAAACTTGAAAAATATCGGTGCGAAGAAGTTCTCCCCGGCATTTATCAATGGGCGCTCGCTTACGACGATTTTCTCGGTTATATGGCGGGAGTTTTGACGGTCGATAAATTTATTTCCGGCGAGGACGGTTTTATTATCTAATGCCAAATTGGGCGGCAATTTTATTTCGCTTACCCAAATTGCGAACGCGGTGCGTTCGCAATTCAAATAGTCGTTATCGAAAAAAGAGTCGAAATAATGCCCTATTCCGAAGACGATTTAATCCCGATGTCGGCGTTGTCCCAAGTGTATTATTGCGAGCGCCGTTACGCGCTGATTCACCTCGAACAAATCTGGGCGGACAATCGTTTCACCGCCGAGGGCGAAGTGTTGCACGAGCGCGTGCATCGCGAGACCCACGCGTCGCGGCGGACGTTTCGCGAGGAATACGGAATGGCGGCGCGCTCGCGCGAATGGGGACTGACCGGCAAATGCGATTTAGTCGAGATTTGGCTCAATGCCGCCGGCAAACCCGCGCGCATAAATCCCGTCGAATTTAAGCGCGGACGCAAAAAAATGACCGACGTTGACCGCGTCCAACTCTGCGCGCAAGCGTTATGTTTGGAGGAAATGTTCGGCGTCGCGATTGCCGCGGGACAACTGTATTATTTCCAAGACCACCGCCGCCAAGACGTGACGCTCGACGCGCCGCTTCGCGCGGACGTCGCCGATTTACTCGCGAAAATCCGCGCGATTATCGCCGCCGGCAAAACGCCGCTCGCGCAATACGCCAAGAAAAAATGCGAAAATTGCTCGCTCGTCGATTTGTGTATGCCGCAAGCGGTCGGTCAATCGGTGGCGCAATATATGCGGCGACAACTCGAATTAGCCGTGTCATAGTTGAGCGTGCGGTTCGATGATTACGGTTGCCCGCGTGAACCCCGGTCGTAAAGATTTGCCTAAAATTTTATGAAGGAGTTTTTTATGCCGCGCCAATTTCCTGAAATCGCGTTACCGGCAATTCCGTCCACTTCCGGCGCCGCCGAAAAATACGACATCATCGTTATCACGCCGTTGTTCGGCGGCGGCGTCAAAGCCGGCGTCAACGACGCGGCGATGCCGATTCGCGCGGCGTCTATTCGCGGACAATTGCGGTTTTGGTGGCGAGCGACGCGCGGCGCGGAGTATGAGACATTTAAGGAAATGTTAAAAGCGGAAAACGCTATCTGGGGCGCGACGGACACGCCGAGCGCGGTTGGCGCGCGCGTGAGAATTACGAATAACGGCAAGTCGCAAAGATGCGCGGAATTTCCGCCGGATAAAAATTTTCCGAAATTCGTCGCCGAATATCCGGCTTACGCTTTGTTTCCTTTTCAGGGTAAAAAATCGCGCGAAAAAGGCATTGAACAACAACCCGCCGCGGGGACGCGAGATATTCAATTCACGCTGTCATTAACTTATCCGCAAAATTGGGAATACGACTACACGCGCGAAGTCGAAACCGCGCTGTGGGCGTGGATAAATTTCGGCGGTCTCGGCGCCAGAACGCGGCGCGGGTGCGGGGTGTTGTTTTGCGCGGAGTTGGCGCCGAAAGGCGCGGATAAAATCAAAGAATGGTTTGTCGGCGCGTTGGAAAAATATCGGATAAAATTCGCTTCGGCGCCGCGAGGATGGTTGACACTTTCGGATAAATTATTGATTAAAAAATCATCAACGCCAATGCGCTGTTGGGATGAAACCATTCGTACATATCAACAATTCCGGCAAGGAAGAGACCTCGGACGTAATCCTCCCGCCACGGATTCAAGAAGTCCGGCAGGGCGTTCGCGATGGACGGAACCGGACGCAATCCGGCGAATCACCGGACAACACAATTCCAAGCATTTTTCTTCAATTACCGGCAACGAAAATGTTTTTCCTCGCGCGGAATTTGGCTTGCCGATTATTTTCCATTTTCAAGGCGGCGGCGATCCGCAAGACACAGATTTACGCCCGTTAATTGACGGCAAACCGCAAGACCGAATGGGCAGTCCGTTGATTTTGAAACCGTTGATGCTTGATGATGGCAAAAATACCACTATCTCCATCGCGCTACTTATGACGGCGCCGGAATTGAAAGAAGTCGTATTGCTAAAAACGCGCGATGAAAATAAATCTTATCCTGTGCGCTCGCCCGCCGCCGCGAATTACGATAAATCGCCGCTGAAAAACCGCGAGCCGAATGGTTCGGCGCTCACCGGTTTTCTCAAATTTTTAACGGAAAATAACTATACGGAGGTGGCGCGATGAGCGATAACAATACGCAAAAATATCTGCTCGCGATTTCGCTTGGTCCGGTGCAGGGCTTTATCGCCGCGGCGCGGAAGCCCCGCGATTTGTGGTTCGGCTCGCATCTGTTGTCCGAAATTTCTAAAGCGGCGGCGGCATACATTGCCAAACACCGCGGCGAATTGATTTTTCCGGGCGTGAATGACGCGGCGTTGGCGCCGGAAAGCGAAACCTCGGTGGCGAATGTGATTCTTGCCATCGTGGAAAATCCGCCGGCGCCGGAGGATAAAGACGGTAAAATCACCGCCATCGCTCAATACGCGCGCGAGGTCAAAAAAGCGGCAAAAAATCGGTGGTTGGACTTCGCCGAAAAAGCGCGGACGAAAATCGCGGAGTTAGCGAAAGAAGGCGGCAAATCGTTGGCGGAGGTTTTGCGCTTGCCGTTGTGGGAACAGCAGGTCGGCGAGGTCATCGAATTTTACGCGGCGTGGGTGCCGTATGACGAAGCCCGTTACCAAACGCAACACCGGCGCGTCCGGCGCTTGCTCGCCGGACGCAAAAATCTTCGCGATTTCAAGCCATCGTCGGGAGTGGAACGTCTGCCGAAATCGTCGCTTGACGGCGCCAACGAAAGCGTATTTTTTGACGGACTGCCGGAAAATTTTTATGCGCCGCAATGGTTACGCGAGGGCGAACACCTTGACGCCGTCGGCGCCGTAAAACGTTTTGCGCCGCATAAAAATTTTCCGTCAACCGTCGAAATCGCGGTAACACCGTTAGGGCAAGACGCGGTCAAAAAAGTAAAAACCAGCAAAGACGAGGAAAACGACGCGGAAGTAAAAAAATTACGCGAAAAATCGTCGTATTACGCCATTATCCACGCCGACGGCGACCGCATCGGCAAAGTTATTGCCGCGCAACAATCACCGAACGCGCATCGCAAATTTTCCCTCGCGCTCGGTAAGTTTGCGGCAGGCGTCAAACCCACTATCGAAAATTTCGGCGGCGCCGGCGTTTATTCCGGCGGCGATGACATTCTGGGATTCTTGCCGCTGAATACCGCGCTCGAATGCGCGCGCAAATTACACGACGATTTCGCCGACCAACTATCGGGCTTCCGCGATGGAGGAGCGCCGACGCTCTCGGTCGGTTTGGTGATTGTCCATTATCACGAGATGTTGGATGTCGTTTTGGAGTTCGCTCGCGGCGCCGAAAGCGCCGCGAAGAAGCCCAATAAAATCGGCGAAAAAAACACCGCCAAAGACGACATTCGTTGGGGCGAACGCGACGGACTGGCGATTGAGGAGTATTGCCGAAGCGGGGCGCCGGTGAAAATTCGCGAACGTTGGGACGCCGAGGCGCTCGACCGTCGCTTGATAAAATGGGCGGACGCTTTTGCGACCGGCGACATTTCCGCGAAATTCCCTTACGATTTGCGCGAACTCGGCAAACTCTATCGCGATGACGCGACCGCGTCCGCGACCGCGCCGATGCCGCCGGAAGCGATTACGGCGGCGGTGTTGCAAATGATTAAGCATAAAAATATCAAAGGCGAAGCCCTCAAAGATTGGGCGAAAAATATCACGACGGTGGCGGCGTTACAATCGTTCAGCGATGAAATGTTGATTGCGCAAGCGTTCGGCGCGGCAAAAAAACTCGCCGCCGAAAGTTCAAAGAAAGGCGGTGCAAAATGACCTTGATTACGGCAACTCCCCGCGACCCGTTAATCGCGCGCGACGGACGCGCGTCCGACGACAATATGCATTCGCTCGACTGGATTTTGCCGTCGGTCTTCGCCGGCTCCTTGCGGACGTTGCTCGGCAAACAGCGCGGAATGAATTTTGACGCCGCCGCCCGCGAGGCGTTGCGAGAAATTTTTATTCGCGGTCCGTTGCCGTTTTTCAACGGACAAATTTATTTTCCCCGACCGGCGGATTATGTCGTCGCGCCCGACGATGAAAAAACCGGCAAAGTTTATGCCGCGCGTCCGTTGCCGGACGGCGCCGACGAAGGCACCGATTTACCGAGCGGATTATCGCCGGTAAGGTTGCCGGATAGCGTTGACGAAGATTTCAAACCGAAAAAAACGGCGACGTTTTGGTCGGCGGAAAAGATGTTGAAATGGTTGGCAAAAGAAAATGCGGAGGGCGAAAAATTTGACGACGGCGAAACGCTCGCCGCGCCGGAAAAAGACGAGCGCACGCACGTTAAAATCGACCCGCGCACCGACGCCGCCGAGGAGAGTCAACTTTTTTCGACCACCGGTTTGGATTTCACGCATAAAGACGGCGAGACGTTGCTACTTGCCGCCGAAATAATCAAAGTAGGCAAATTTGCCGAAACGTTAAAAGCATTGAACGTTCTCGCGCCGCTCGGCGGTGAACGACGATTGGCGCATTGGCAAACATCGGCGCCGGAAGAACCGATTTTTCCGCCGGCGCCGGAACGGTTGAAAAACGTAAAAACCGGCGACAAAATTCGCATGATTCTGGTTACGCCGGCACGGTTCAATAACGGTTGGCGTCCGGGTTGGCTTAATCGCGACAAAGGGCTGAATACGATTCCACACACGGCGGTCAAAGTCCGATTAGTCGGCGCGGCGGTCGAGCGTTGGCAACCGGTGTCGGGATGGTCGTATCAAACCGGCGAACCGAAACCGACGCGGCGCTTGGCGCCGGCAGGAAGCGTCTATTTTTTCGAGGTCGAGCAAGGCGGCGATTTAAGCGGCGCGTGGCTTAACAGCGTCGGCGACCGCGAGCAAGACGACGGCTACGGCTTGGCAATTTTCGGACGGTGGTAAAGCGCCGCTCACCTCGACAAACTTACTGAAAGGATAAATTATGACCAACGCCAAGAACTTTTACCTCCACGCGCTATCGCCGCTCCACGTCGGCGCCGGACGCGGGTTGGGTTATATCGACCTGCCGATTGTCCGCGAGAAAGTTACGAATTATCCGTATATTCCGGGGTCGTCGGTCAAAGGCGTTATCGCCGAGCATTACGGCGCCACGAATGACAACCGCAAGAATGACCCGCAATTGAAAGCGGCGTTTGGCATCAGCGACGGCGGCGCCGACGAAACCAAAAGCGCGAATAGCGGCTCGCTCGTCTTCACCGACGCGCGATTGTTGTGTTTGCCGGTGCGGTCGCTCTACGGGACGTTCGCGTGGGCGACTTCGCCGACCGTGTTGAAACGCTTCCGGCGCGATTTAACGATGACCGGCGCCGCGGGCGCGCCGTCAATTGACGGATTAAAAGCGGAAGACAAATCCGCGTTGACGACCAACGTTTCGACTCTGGCGTCAGGCGATAAAGTTTATCTCGAAGACCTTGATTTAACCGTCAAGCCCAATGCCGTTGCCGATAAGTGGGCGGACTTTCTCGCCGCGCAGATTTTTTCGGCTGACGAGCAAAATGACTTCAAACAACGCTTCGTGATTTTATCCGACGATGTTTTCAATTTTCTCGCCGAAACCGGCACCGAGGTCTCATCGCATATCAAAATCGACGACGATAAAAAAACGGCGGCGGGCGGCGCGTTGTGGTATGAAGAATCTTTGCCGGCGGAAACGATTTTGGCGGGTGTCGTCTGGTGCGATAAGGTCTATGGAACCGCGTCGCTTTCCGAAAAAGATTTGTTGGAAAAATACGCGCAAACTCACGAATTTTTGCAATTCGGCGGCAAAGCGACCACCGGCAAAGGCATTGTCCGGTTTATTTCGGCGCCGGCGGAAGGAGGGAAATAAAATGTCCACTCCTCAAACCTACGACCAAAAAATGGCGGCGACGGCGTTTTCGGCGGTGAAAGCGCGCCCCCCGAGCGACGAATATCGCTCGTTTGCCAAGAGTTTTCCGGGCTTGATTCACACTTGCGGCTTGATGCAAGCCGCCGCGTTCGCGCTCGCCGATGACAAGAAAAAATCGGTGTTGGAAGACACCGTAAAAGTCCTCGCGGCGTTGACCGGCGAACCTCTCGGCACCGATAAATATGTGGAAAAGTGGCGTGGCGCCGACGCGCTCGAATACATCCGCGCGAGTCGTTTTGCGTTGCGGGCGGCAAGTTGGATTAAGCGGCAAGCGGACGCGCTGATTCCCGCTCCCCAAGACCAACGGGAGGAGGTGTGAAATGCTCGAATCTTGTCGTAAAGAAATTAAAGATACTGCGGACGGCGATAACGCCGGTTTGTTGCTCGCCCGTTATTTAGTCGCGCAAGAAACCTCCGACAAAGTCAAGCGCGGAAAATTGTTTGACCGCGCTTGCGGCGCCACCGCGAAAGCAAAATCCGTTTATGAAAAGGCGTTCGACCGTTGGCGAGAAACTTTGGAAAAGAGCGCCGTCGCCAATCGCAATAATTTAATGCGCGAATTCACGGTTGACGGGCGATTGATTATCGGCTTGGGCGGTGAAAACATTCTCGAAACCGGTCTGACGTTGCATCACACTTACGGCGTGCCGTATATTCCGGGGGCGGCGTTAAAAGGACTTTGCGCGCATTACGCGCATTCGCTCGGCGGCGATTTCGCCAAAGAAAGCGCGTTTCATCGCGCCGTTTTCGGCGACCCAACCTCTGCCGGAAGGGTGCAATTTCACGATGCGTGGATCGACCCCGAAAGCGCGCCGAATTGTTTGGTTGACGACGTGATGACCCCGCATCATTCCAAGTATTATTCCGGTGAAGCCGCGCCGACCGATTTTGATTCGCCGGTGCCGGTTACGTTCTTGGCGGTTACGGGCAAATTCTTGGTCGTCCTCACTTGCGACGATACCGACACCAAGCGTCGAGAAAATTGGATAAAGGCGGTTTGGGAATTACTCGGCGCCGCGCTGAAAGAAACCGGCATCGGCGGCAAGACCAACAGCGGTTATGGCTACGGGCAACTTCGCGGGTTGTCAAAAGACAAAAAAGCGAAAACCGAGACGCCGGCGCTTCCGGCGGCGCCGACAAATTGGCTCGCCGCGAAATTAGCGGAATCGAAAAAGAAATAAAATCCATTGTGAGGAGATATTATGCCTAAACTCAATTTAATGTTATCCACTTGCGGCACGAGTATTCTAACTAATGGAGAGGTTGATGCAGACACGCGAAAACTGCTGACCAAACACGCCAACGCGAAGACAGCGGAAGAAATTCGGCTCGACGAACGACAGATTATCGAAACGCATCTCGCCGAGCGCGAGCGTAATTTTTTAGCAACGTCGCTTGCTGACGCACCAAAATCCTCGGCAGAACTCGCCGGTATTATTGCGTATTATCGCGGGCAACTTTCCGACGCCGCGCGCGACGCGCATTATTTGTTGGCGACCGACACTTGGTTGGGCGGCAGAACCGCGCAACTGACTGCGGATTGGTTACAAAAAAATGGTGTTGCCAATACGCAAATTTATCCGCACCCGGATTTACAAACCGCCGATTGGCGACTATTCAGCAGTTCGCTTACCGATTTAGTGAAATGGTGCGACGAGACGCTTCGTCCATGCCGCGATAATTATAATACCGTATTCAATTTATCCGGCGGGTTTAAATCCGAAACCGGTTTTTTACAAGTATTGGGAATGTTCTACGCCGACGAAACGGTTTATATTTTTGAGCGCTCCGCCGAACTTATGCGTATTCCGCATTTGCCGGTGAAAATGGATGACGAGAGCGACGTTGCCGCCGACCTCCGAGATTTCCGCCGCGCCGCGTTGGGGCTATCGGTTTCCGGTAAAAATGTCGGACTGTATTGGTTGGAAATCGACGGCGCCAACGGGCTGACGCCGTGGGGCGAATTGATTTTTCGCAATATCCGCGATAACCTCTACCGCAAAGAAATTTATCCGTCAATTTCCGACCGCATAATTTTTGGCAACAACTTTCAAAAAACCGCGACAAATTTCTGTAATACGCCTGAAAAAATTGCTCATCTCAACGAAAGCATTGACCTTTTGGCGAAAAATCGCGAAGGGTGCGCTCATCCTAATCCTAAAAATTTAAATTTTGAAGCGTTACAAAATAATCGTAAAGGCGAATACTCGTTTCGCGCTTGGCATAACGATAATGGCGCCAGATGTCTATGCCGAATGGAAAACAATGGCGTGGTCATCGTGGAAAATATCGTTTCACATAGCGATTTGGACAAGATGTAATTTATCGCCGCCGACCAATTTTTGACTCGGCTGAAAACCGGCTAAAAAAAGTTACTCATTAAATTGGCGTTCTCAATGACCATTCAACTGAATAACCATCAAGCACTCACTGTTTATCACGGCAGTGATGTCATTGTGGAAAAACCGGAATTGCGGCAGTCAACCCGCGCGCTTGATTTCGGCGGCGGATTTTATACGACGACGAATCGGCAACAGGCGGTCAATTTTGCGAAAAAAGTGCGCGCGCGCCAAAAAACGAACAAAAGTTACGTCGGCGTTTATACGGTTGACACGGTTCGTCTGATTGCCGAGTTGAAAATTAAGGTCTTTCATCGCGCCGACGAAGAATGGTTGGATTTCGTTTCCGCGCATCGACGCAACGCCTATACCGGCGGAAATTTTGACGTTGTCTATGGACCGGTGGCTAATGACACTATTTTCAAGACCTTTATCGCTTACGAAAACGGCGTTTTAACCAAAGCCGAAACTCTCGCGCGGTTAAAAATCCGCAAATTGTATAATCAGATGGTTTTTGCTTCGGCGCCGGCGCTGAAATATCTTACCTTTAGCGGAACATTATGAACCCCGTTCAATTCAAAGCCACGCTCCAAATGCTCGTTCCCGCCGTTGTGCGGACGCTAATGACTCGGCAAAAAACCTCGCTCTTGCCGGCGGTCTCTTTATTTTATCAATCAAACTTATACCGCGATCTCGAAAACGAAAAAACCAAATTGTGGCATCTCAGTTCGACGGCATTGATTGACTTATTACAAGAAGAACTCACTACCGGTAAGATCAATTACCCGGAGGAAGTATGACGCTCGCCGACCTCAAGACCGATTTTTTGATTTATGTTATCGAAGAATACAAATTTGCGGAAAAATTATCCGGCAGAGAAGTGGCGACGTTGTTCGAGCAACACCGCGTTTTTACTTATGTGCTTGAACATTATGAAGCGTTGCACACTACCGGCGGTCAATATATCGTCGAGGATATAAATCTGTTTATCCGCGCCGCCAAGGAATCATTAGACCTCTTCGATAACCGAGAGCGAGCAGATTTTCGGTCATAATTTTTCGTTCCGCCAGGAGAAATGACGAAGCAATACCGAGTGTATTGCGAGGAATTTTGACGCGGCGGAACGG
>JAISJR010000099.1 GCA_031261425.1 Planctomycetota bacterium | reverse complement strand
GATAATTAAACCGACATTGCGTCCCTAACGGGACGCGACTTTATGGCGGCGGCGTTTCTACCGACAGATTGCCCCTAACGGGGCAAACAGCCGATTAGTTCGATATTCGGATAGGTTCTTAGAGGATGTGTTAAACAAGTCAAATTAAGAATTAAAAAAATCATGAGTTTGTGATTTTCAATTCGCAACGGCTTGAGTTTATGCAGACGGCGGCGCGGTTCAATTACCGCGCCTTTTTAGAGTTGAAAGTTGAAAGTTTAGAGTTGAGAAAGTGCAGGGATTTAGGGGTTAGAAAATAGGGCGGTCGTTTCGCCCTTAATCCCTCTTTCAACTTTTAACTTTCAACTCTCAACTTTAATCTCTAAACTCTCAACTCTTAACTCTCAACTCTAAAAAAAATGCGCGTCATCAAACTATTTCTGGCGATTTTATTCGGCGCGTTACCGGCGCGCGCGGCGGACGACACGGACGACGCGACAATAATCGCGCCGCGCGTGGTCGCCGCGACGGTGGGCGTGTATAGCGCCGTCGGCGACGCGGACAAATACTACGGGAGCGGCGTCATCGTCTCGCCCGACGGCTATATTTTAACCGCGACCACCGCCGCGCCGGAAAACGCCGCGACCGTCGAGATTTATTTCGCCGACCATCGCCACGCCCCCGCCCGTCTAATCGCCGCGAACGCCGAACTCGAAATCGCGCTCCTCAAAGTCGAATTGCGCGACCCGTCGTTGCACGACCCGTCGTTGCGCGACCCGTCGTTGCGCGACTTGCCGTTTTTGCGTCTGCGCCGCGACCGACCGGCAATCGGCGAAACCGCCTACACGGCGGGCAACGCCGGCAATATGTTGAAACTCGGCGACGGCGCGTCGTTCAGCGCCGGCGTCGTCAGCGGCATTTACCGGCTGAACAACGCCGACCCGCAAAGTTCCTATCACGGCGAAGTTATCGAAACCGACGCGGCGGCAAATTCGGGGCAGGACGGCGGTCCGTTGGTTGACGGCAACGGCGACGTCATCGGCATTATTTCCCGTGGATTCTCGCTAAATCGCTGGCAAGGCGTCGCCGTGCCGAGCGCCGAAATTCTTGAATGGACGGCGTTCGCGAACGCGGGCATCGCCGATGCGAGCATCGCAGACGCGAGCATCGCCGATGCATTAAAAGACGCCAGCGAAGCGGCGAAGACGCTCGCGCCGACGCCTTATTCCCGCCTGCCGGCGCTTTATCGTCCGGCGCTCGTCGCGTTGGAGGTTATCCGCCGGTATCCGGCGGAAAAACTGCCGCGCGAAAATTGGGCGGATTTGGCGGCGAATTGGCAAAATTTCGACGACGAACAGCGGCGGCGCGCCACGGCGGATTTTTTCGCCGCCGACGGTTTAATCGCCGCCAATCAAATGATTAGGCGTCCCGACGGCGCCGTCAGCGGCGTCATCGTCAGCCCGCGGGGACACATTTTAACCGGCGTGTTTAACGTGCAGGCGAACGACCGCGTGTATGTCGGACTTGACGCGGTCGCGTCCGCCGCGACGGGCGGGGCGACTTTTTTGACCGACAATCCGGTGCGCGAAATTTTCGCGACTACCGCCGACGGGCGACGGATGCCGGCGGAAATCATCGGTTTCAATTTGCCGCTGGGTTTGGCGCTGTTGCGGATTGCGCCGGAAACTCTGCCGGCGGAATTGTCTTATTTGGATTTGTCCGTCACCGCCGCGCCGCCGGTAGCGGGCGAGGCGGTGGCGTTGCTTGGCATATCAGGCGTTTCCGGCAACGCGGACTTGACGCTAAACACCGGCATCGTCAGCGCCGCGGCGCGGGAAAACGGGAATTTTTTTCAATTTGACGCGCCGCTGAATTACGGCAACGCCGGCGGAATTGTCGTTTCGGCGGCGGGCAGATTTTTGGGTTTGGCGGGTTCTCCGCTCAATCCGGCGCCGTTGATGGGCAAAATTATTCCGTTTGACGGGGCGTCGCCGTCGCTCGCCGATTATCACAACGCGCCGAACAGCGGCGTCGGTTTGGCGACCGCGGCGGCGGCGATTGCCGCGGCGTTGCCGGCGTTGATAAACGGCGCGGAGGTGCCGCTGACGGCGACCAATACGCTCGGCGTTACGCCGGTCAACGCCTTTGCGCCGCAAGTGGCAATCGCCGCCGTGCGCCCGAATTCGCCGGCGGCGATTGCCGGTTTGCAAGCGGGCGACGTGTTGTTGACGGTCGATAATTTGGGCTTGCGCTCGTGGAAAGAAATCGCCGATTATTTCGCGCGTCAGCCGCGCGGGCGCATCGTTACGCTAAAAATCCGTCGCGCCGGCGAGGAAGAAAATTTTTATGTGAAGTGGGAGTGAAGGAGAAGTTTTAAGAAAAATAAGAATTTTAAGGGGTTTAAGGATTTTAAGCATCTTAAGATTCTTAAACCCCTTAAAACTCTTAAAAAAACACCGCCCACCGCCGCCGCCAAACCTTAACCGCTTTTTTACTCCACTCCCGTTTTGACGCGCAATTCCGCGCGCAGACCGGTAACGGCGGTGAACAGCGCGCTCTTGTCTTTGAACGCCTGTTGTTCAATCGTGCTGTCGCCGCGGCTTCGCGCCGTCGCCAACAACAAATCGTCCTGAATTTTCACGCCGACTTTTTTGATGTTCTGCAAATGCGCGTGGTCGAGGGCGTCCGCCAGCCGCAACAACGCCGCCATTTTCGTCACCCGCAACCGGTCGGCGAGATTCAATTTCATATAATCCTCGTGCGACGACAGCGGCGCGGCTTTGCGGTGATAGCGGGCAATCATCGCAATCAAGCCGCGCTCGGCGCGGTTCACGCCCAAAATTTCCGACCACTGAATAATGTAGAACGAATGTTTGTGGTGCGCCTCGTCGCTGATATACGAGCCGACATCGTGCAGGGTCGCCGCCGCTTCGAGCAACAAGCGGTCGCGCTCGGTCAAGTCCAAATACGCCGCGAGTTCGTCAAAGAGTTGCGTCGCCAACGTCGCCACCGTGAGCGCGTGTTTTTCGTCGTAGTTGTATTTTTCGCCGACGCCGCGCGCCGAGAGCAAACTCTGGGCGCTGAATTCCTGCACCGGATTTTTGCCGCGCGAGGTCGAATACATATCGCTTTGCACCGCGTCCAACAAATCCGCGCCGATGAGGTAGCACTTCGCCAACTTCAATTTTTTGCAGAGGTAATTGACAATCATCAGCGTCGGCAACAGCGTCGCGGCTTCGTCGGCGGCAACGGCGTCCGCCGCCGTTTCGGGATTGCCGTTGAACAGGTCGAGCCGGCGGCGGAGTTCGGCGGCGGTCAACACGTAGCCGCCCGGAATCGCGGCTTTTTCGTTGGCGCGGGCGACGAGTTTCCGCAACGGCTGGTTGAGCAGAACGCACTCGCCAATCGGAAATTCCTCGAATTGCGCCAGCAAAGAATTGACCGCGTTGCGCACTAAATTTTCGCCGAACTGGTCGTTGTCGGCGAAGCCGTGCAACAGCGAAAAGCGGGTCGTGCCGAGGCGGCGATAGTTGGCGCGCAAAATTTTTTCCTGCCGCAACAACATCGACACCGTGCCGCCGCCGCCGAGTTCCATAAATAAAACCGGCTTCTTGCTCTTCGCCAAATTTTGGCGCAAAAACGGCAGGAGCGGTTGGCAGATGAGGCGTCCTTCTTCGATGTTGTCGAGCACGTCGAGGCGGACGCCGCTTTCGTGCCAGATGCGGTCGATGACGATGTCTTTGTTTTCGGCTTCGCGCAAAGCGCTGGTGGCGACGGCGCGGATGTTTTCCGCCCGATATTCGCGACTGATTTCGGCGAATTGGCGCAAGCCGCCGCACAGCGCCCGCAACGTCTTGGCGGAAATTTTGCGGTCGGCGAAAGTGTCGCGTCCGGTCGCGACCGGATAAACCAACTCTTCGACGATTTTCCCTTTGCCGTTCGGCGAAAAATCCACCACGCGCATCCGCATCGAAGTCGAGCCGACATCAATCGCGGTAATTATGTTTTTCATCTGCATCTCCCGTTACGAACCAATTAAGAATTAAAAAACGGCGGCGAACTTATAGCCGGCGTTGGCTAATTTTCGAGCGGCGATATGATAGAGTGGTCAGTGAACAGTGAGCAGTGGACAGTTATGAAGTTTGATTTTCAAATTCGCGAGCGCTCACTGCCCACTGTCCACTATCCACTGCTCACTGTCCACTGCCCACGACCTCTCTTATGCGCCCTCTCACCGCCGCCGAAATTCACGCGCTCGAAGCCCATCACTGCCGCGCCGCCGACTGGTCGCGCGCGCGCGTCGCGGCGGATTTTTCACCGGCGCGAATTTTCAACGCGGCGTTTCACGGCGACAACGAAATCGGCGCGTTTCATTCGCCGGAGAGCGGCATCGAAAACGCGACGCTGACTAATTGTCGCGTCGCCGACAACGCGCGGCTTCGCGACTGCTACCTCGAAAATTACGCCGTCGGCGAAAACGCCAAAATCAGCGGCGGCGCGCAGTTGGCGCATAACGGCAAAAACGGCGGCGGCGAAGTCGCGACCGTGTTGCGCGAAACCGGCGGCTACGAAATTATTTTGCACGAGGAACTTATCGCGCCGCTCGTGTGGCTCGAATGTTTCGCGAGTTATGACGACGCTTCGCGCGCCCGCTGGCGGCGGACGACCGCCGCCGCGAAAAAATCCGCCGCCGGCGTCATCGGCGCGAACGCGCAAATCGTCGGCGGACTGCTGACGAACGTTGCCGCCGGCGCCGGCGCGCAAATTATCGGCGCGACGAAAATCCAGAACAGCACGATTAACGGCGCGGTCGGCGCGGGCGCGATAATTAGCCGTTCCGTCGTCGCGGCGGGCGGCTACGTCGGCGACGGTTGCCAAGTGGAAAAATGTTTCGTCGCCGACGGCGCGATTTTAGACCACGGTTTTCACGCCGACAATTCGCTGTTTTTCGCCAACTGCGATTTTCAACGCGGCGAGAGTTCGGCGTTGTTCGCCGCGCCGTTCGCGGTGTCGCATCATCAGCCGTCGTTGCTCATCGCCGCCGCGTGGTCTTTCGGCAACGCCGGTAGCGGCGCCAATTTTTCCAATCACCGCTACAAACTCGGCGCGCGGCATTACGGCGTTTGCGAGCGCGGCGTGAAATTCGGCTCCAACGCTTACATTTTATTGCCGGCGCGAATCGGAATGTTCACCACGGTCGTCGGCAAACATTACGCGCCGCTCGACACGGCGGATTTTCCCTTTTCATTGTTGGTCGAAGAAAACGGGCAAAGCGTTTTACTGCCGGGCGCGAATTTGTTTTCGGTCGGCATTGAGCGCGACAACCAAAAATGGCGCGACCGCGACCGGCGGCGCGATAAAACGCGCCAACTTTTTCACAGTGAAATTTGGACGCCGCTGACCGCGGGGAAAATCCAGACCGCGCTTGACCGCTTACAAAATCCGGCGGCGCTTAATTCATCGGCGGGTAAAATTCCGGCGGCTTATGTGGAAACGGCGCGGCGGAATTATCAAATGGCGTTGGATTTTTATCTCGGCGCCACGCTCGCCCAAAACGCCGCGACGCGGGACGCGCCGGATAAAAACGCGCCGGACGACTGGTTGGACCTTGGCGGCGTTATCGCGCCGCGCCGGAAAATCGCGCAATGGTTGGAGCGTTTTCGGCGCGACGAATTGGCGGATTACGCGGCGATGACCGCCGCCATCGACGAAATTTATCACGGCTTTGCCGGCGACGAATTGGCGTGGGTGAAGCGACAATCACCGATTACGAATTATGAAACCGCGAAAAAATTTCGCGCCGAAAAATTAGCCCGCGACCGCGCCAAAGAATTTGCCGCGCCGATGAAAATCGGTTACGACGTTTATGACGCCGACCGCGCGGCGAATTTCGCGTATATCAATCGCGACGAATAGGCAAGATTGCAAGTTGCAACGGCAATCTCATAATCCTGTTGGTGGTTACAAGAGAAAGATATTAGTCCACGAATTTTCACGAATTAAACCAATTTTTACGAAATCGAGCGAAGCGATGGTTAGTGTGCTTTCCAAATTAAGAGCAAGAGATTTCTCACAGAGGCACAGAGTTCCACAGAGAGAAAACGAAATGATTAACTCGACTTACGCAGTCAACAAAAATACGCGAATTTTTACGAGTAAAAGAGAGAGATTTTTATCCACGAATTACACTAATTACACGAAGTTAAAGAGCCGAAAAACGGACAAAAATTCGTGTAATTCGTCTAATTCGTGAAAATTCGTGGATAAGTTCTTTTTTGACTGATGGAACCGCTACGCAAACCAATGAGCAAGCATCGCTCCGACAACGACGGCATCAAAATTATCGCGTTCAACAAACGCGCGGCGCACGACTATTTCCTGACGGAAAAGTTGGAGTGCGGTATCGTGCTGTGCGGGAGCGAAGTGAAAAGTTTGCGCGCGGGCAAGGCGAATTTCAGCGACAGTTACGTGCGGACGCAGAACGGCAAACTGCAAGTTCTCGGCTTAAACATTTCCGAATATCCGATGGCGAACCGGCTCAATCACGTCCCGCTCGCGCCGCGCAATTTGCTTGCCCACAAACGCGAAATCCGCAAATTCGCCCGCGCCGAGGACGAAAAAGGATTCACCATCGTGCCGACGAAAATTTATTTCAAACACGGTTTGGCGAAATTGGAAATCGCGCTCGCCCAAGGCAAAGCCGAATACGACAAACGCGAAACCCTGAAAAAACGCGACTTCGACTTGCACAAACGCCGCATTATGAATACCCGCCGGTAAGTCAATTAACAATTAACAATTGACAATTGACAATTTTGGTTGCTCTATTCAATTGCCACGCCTTTTAAGGCGTGGGTAGCGTTAAAAAATGACCGGCTTTAGCCGAATAATTGTTTGGGCTAAAGCCCATTTTTAGGAGAGCGCCGACCCCGCGCTAAAGCGCGGGGCAATTGAATAAAACACTCCCCATCGGCGTTTCTCCGCGCCGCCGCGAAAAAAAATTTATCAAACCGCTCTAATTGTAAATTGTGAATTGTTAATTGGTCTCCCAATGCTTCGCCGCCTCTTCCGTAAATTTTTCAGTTTGCTCACGCCCGCGCAGGGGCGGACGTTTCTCCGGCTCATCGCGCTGATGGCGGTGGGGATGTTGCTCGAAACCGTCGGGCTGGGCTTGATTGTGCCGCTCCTCGCGGTGATGACCGGCGAGAGTCGTTTCGCGCAATCGTCCGCTTGGCAAACCGTCCGCCATTGGCTCGGCGACCCGTCGTCCGCGCAATTGGTCGTGGGCGGAATGCTCGTCATCGTCGCGGTTTTTTTGCTGAAAAATTTATTTTTATATTTCCTCACGTGGCGGCAGACCGCGTTTTTCACCAACGTCGGGCGCGATTTGACCGCGCGTTTGTTCGCGCGTTATTTGCAAATGCCGTATCGCGAATTTCTGACGCGCAACACCGGCGAAATGAACGCGCACCTCGCCGAAATCCGCACCTACACCGTCGCGCTCGGCGCGTTTCTGAACGCGCTCGCCGAAAGCATGGTGGTCGGCGGCATTTTCGCGCTGTTGCTCTACGCCGAATTTTGGGGCACGCTCATTGTCGGCGTCATCGTCGGCATTTTGTTGTTGCCGCTTCATTTTACGTTGCGCCGCTATTTGGCGCGGGCGGGCGCCGAGCGCAACCGCCATCAAATCGAACTCGGCAAGCAAACGATGCAGGGCTTAAACGGCGTCAAAGAAATCAAACTGCTCGACCGCGAAGAATTTTTCCGCGCGCGCCACGCCGAACACAACACCGCCGCCGCCGCGATTGACAGCCGTTTCGGCACGGTGTCGCAACTGCCGCGCTTGGCGTTGGAAGTGCTGGCGGTCGCCGGTTTGGCGGGGCTGATTTCCGTGATGGTCTGGCAGGAAAACCCGATGCTCGTGCCGGTGTTGGGGCTGTTTGTCGGCGCGACTTTCCGGCTTTTGCCGTCGGTTAACCGCATTATTTTCAACTTGCAAAATCTGCAATTTTCCTCGGCGGCGATTGCGCGGCTCCACGCGGAAATCACCGCGCCCGCGACGGCGGCGGCGCCCGTCGTCGCGGCGCCGTTGCCCGCGCTCGCGAAAGAGATTCGTTTTGAACGGGTTTCGTTCGCTTATCCGTGCCGCGCCGCGCCGGTTTTGCGCGACGTTTCGCTGACTATTCCGCTGGGCGCGGCGGCGGGATTTATCGGCGGTAGCGGCGCGGGCAAAAGCACGCTGATTGATTTATTGGTCGGTTTGTTCGCGCCGACGGGCGGAAAAATTTTGTTGGACGGCGCGGAATTGACCGCCGCCAACGTCGCGGCGTGGCGGCGGCAAATCGGCTACGTGCCGCAGACCATTTATTTGTTGGACGACACCTTGCGGCGCAATATCGCGTTCGGTTTGCCGGACGCGGATATTGACGAAACGGCGTTGCGCCGCGCCGCGGCGCTCGCGCAACTCGCCGACTTCATCGCCGAATTGCCTGCGGGTTTGGACTCGCTGATTGGCGAGCGCGGCGCCCGTTTGTCGGGCGGGCAACGCCAGCGCGTCGGCTTGGCGCGGGCGTTATACCGGTCGCCGGCGATTTTGATTTTGGACGAAGCGACGAGTTCGCTGGACTTGGAAACCGAGCGCCATTTTCTCGCCGGCATCCGCCAATTCGCCGGTAAAATCACGACGATTAGCGTCGCGCACCGCTTGCACACGCTCGCGCACTGCGACCGGATTTTCCAACTCGCCGACGGACAAATCGTCGCCGACGGCACGGCGGAGGAAATGCTCAAAGAGGGAAAAGGGGAAAGGGAAAAGTTTAGAGTTGAGCAAGGGAAGAGGGAAAAGGGAAAAGTAGAGAGTTAAGTAAGGGAAAAGGGGGAAATAGAAAATTGCGCGTTTCTTAAATCCCTTAACCATCTTAAACTCCTTTTCCCTTTTCCCTCTTCCCTTTTCCCTTTCACCTTTTCCCTTTCCTTAAATTTATGCGCTCACTTTTCTGCCTACTTCTGTTCTGCGCCGCCGCCGCCGCCGAGGACGGCTTGGTCGCGCGTGTAACGCCGGCGGTGGTGTTTATCGCCGGCGGTAGCGGCGCGTTGATTTCCGCGAGCGGCGAGATTGTTACCAATCATCACGTCATCGAAAATTTGAATAAAACCGTCGGCGTGACGTTGGGCGACGGGCGCGTTTTCGACGCCGACATCGTCGGGCGCGACCGGCAGGGCGACTTGGCGTTGTTGAAAATCAACGGCGCGAAGCCGCTCCCGTTTTTGCCGCTCGGCTCCTCGACGGCGCTGTCCGTCGGCGAATTTTGTTTGGCGGCGGGCAATCCGCTGGCGCTCGGCGCCGCCGACCAAACCGTGTCGTTTTCCGCCGGCGTGGTTTCGGCGTTGCACCAATTCCGGCAGGGCTACAACGACGCGATTGTTACCGACGCGGCGGTCAATCCGGGCAATTCCGGCGGACCGTTAATCAACCGGCGCGGCGAACTTATCGGCATTTGCGGAATGACGCAAACGCGGCTCGGCTTGAAAAGCAACGCCGGCGTGGCTTACGCGATTCCCGCCGACCAGATAAAATTATGGTTGCCGTTTTTGCGGTCGGCGCGCGGCGGCAACGTCTTTCACGGACGGCTGACCGGCATTGATTGGCGCGAAGACAACGGCGTGGTGTCGGTCGCCGCCAATCGCTCGGACTTGCCCTTAATGTCCGGCGACATCTTGCGCGATTTTATGGGTCATCGCGTGCCGACGCTGGCGCGGCTCGCGAGCATCGAGGGGATTTATCCGGCGGGCATCACGCTGTCGCTGACGGCGGAGCGAGACGGCAAAGAAGTGAAAATTGACTTTCAATTGCCGCCGCTCCGTCCGGCGCGTCCGCTGTTTGTTTTCGCCAAACCGCAAACCGGCGACGTTTATCCGCGCCTGCAAACGGTTTTCGCCGGCACGTCCGCCGCGCGCGCCGGCGTCCGCGGCGGCGACGAAATCACGGCGATTAACGACCTGCCGGTGCGGGTCGGCGGCTTGCCGCAACTGACCAATTACCTCGGCGCGATTTGCGCCGGCGACGAAGTAACGCTGACTTTGTCCCGCGCCGGCGAGCGCCGCGTCGTTAAATTTGTGGCGGAATAAAAAATAATCTCCGCTTAATTCCCCTCTACGGAGGGGTGGCAGTCCGGCGCGGTTTGCCGGACTGACGGGGTGGTTTCTCGCCGCCGCCACAGATTTCATAGCGCGTGTGGTATAACGAACCACCCCGTCATCGCGACAAAGAACCGTCGCGATGCCACCCCTCCGTAGAGGGGAATAAAAAACGGTCTAACGATGAAAAAAATTTGGCGCTTTTTCCAGCACACCATTGTCATCTTGCTTCTCGGCTTGGGGCTGGGTTTGGGTTGCCGCGTCGCGTATGAAATGCTTTTTAACGACGACGTTTATTGGGAAACCGACGATTTGCCGGGTGAAACCGAATTGACGGTTGGCGATACGCATTACGGCGTTTTACCGCTCGCGCCCGCGACTCGCGCGGAATACGCGGCAATCGCGGCGTTGTTACCGGCGTATCAAATTGATTTTTTGCGGCGGGGCGAACGGCTGTTTGTCCGGTCGGAGCAAATGCCGCTGGCGTTGGACTTGTTGCACGCCGCCGGTTTTAGCGGCGACACCCGTAATTTTTCCGCCCTCGACATCACCGCCAATCCGCAAACCGAGCCGCAACGTTACCGTCTGCAAAAACAATTGGCGGCGCAAAATCTGGCGCGAGGCGATTAGACCTGTAACTCGACGCTCGGCGCCAACATCGTTTTCGGGTCAAGCGCCGTCGCCAATACTTCCGGCGGGAGCGCGGTTTTTTCCCGCGCCACTTCGCGCACGGCGCGTCCGGTGGCGAAGGCGGTTTTCGCGATTTCCGCCGCCGCGTCGTAGCCAATCAACGGCGCCAAACCCGTGCACATCGCCAGCGATTTTTCCACCGTCGCCGCGCAATTTTCGACGCGACAACCCAAGCCGTCCAATGCCTGACTGTCGAAAACGCGGACGACGTTCGTAAGCAGGCGCAGGGATTCCAACATTTGATAAGCGACCACCGGCACGGCGACGCACAACTCGAAATTGCTGAGCGTCGCCGTCGCGAAAGTTACGGCGCACTCCGCGCCGACCACCCACGCCGCCGTTTGCATCACCGATTCGCAAATCACCGGATTGACTTTGCCGGGCATAATCGAACTGCCGGGCTGAACGGCGGGCAATTGCAATTCGCCGTAACCGCACCGCGGTCCCGACGCGAGTAGGCGAATATCGTTGGCGATTTTGTGCAACACGAGCGCGAAATTTTTAATCTCGCCCATCGCCGAGACGACGTTCGGCAACGCCGCCTGCGCCGCGAAATGGTTCGCCGCTTCGCGAAAATTTAAGCCGGTTTCGTTATTCAGCGCCGCGATGACCCGCCGCGCGAAATCGGGATGCGTGTTGACGCCGGTGCCGACCGCGGTGCCGCCGAGCGGCAGGGAGGACAAATTTTCCGCCGCCTGCCGCAAGCGGTTTGCCGCCTCGCCCGCTTGCGCCGCGTAGCCGCCGAACACCTGCCCCATCGTTACCGGCGTCGCGTCCTGCAAATGCGTCCGCCCGATTTTGATGAACTTGGCGAAAAGATTCGCCTTTGCCGTCAGCGTCTGCGTCAGCACCGCGGCGGCGGGCAAAAGGTCGCGGTGAAGCATTTTCACCGCCGCGACTTGAAGCGCGGTCGGCATAACGTCGTTGGAACTTTGTCCGCAGTTGACGTGGTCGTTGGGGTGAATTTTCGCTTCGTCGCCGGACAGTTGCGCGGCGCGGCGGGCGATGACTTCGTTGGCGTTCATATTCGACGAGGTGGCGCTACCGGTTTGAAACACGTCGAGCGGGAAGTGGTCGGACAGTTTGCCGTCTTCGACTTCGCCGGCGGCGATTTCAATCCACGTCGCGACGCCGGCGGCGAGTTTGCCGAGGTCGCAATTGGCGCGGGCGGCGAGGCGTTTCAGTTGACCGAGCGCGCTAATCAGCGTCGCGGGCAAGCGCCAGCCGCTGACAGGAAAATTCAACATCGCCCGCCGCGTTTGCGCGCCGTAGAGCGCGTCGGCGGGAACTTCCATTTCGCCCATACTGTCTTTTTCGGTGCGCGTGCGCATAGAGTTATTCCTTAAAATGGAGTCGTTTGGCGATTTCCAATTAAAAATTAAAAATTGTGGAGTTTGATTGGCAAATTCGCTTCGCGCAATTTTGATAATCAATTCGTCATTTTTAATTTTTAATTTGTAATTTTTAATTGCTCTTTAACCTGCCCACTGCTTACTCACCGCCTCATTTTAGCCAAACCGCTTGGCAATCGGCGGGAAAATTAGATGATTCACGAAATTTTTTTTGCTTCACCTCGCTTGGCTCTCGACCGACGATGCGTAATTTCATTTTATTATTTTTGTGGTGCGGACTTGCCCGCGGGCTGGCGGCGGAGACGGTTTATTTTCCGCCGACGGTGGCGTTGCCGCCGGTGTTGGTCGAATTTAACGACGGCAAAATCACCGCCGAAGATTTTCGCTTCGCCTTGCGCGACTGGTTGCGCCGCAACGCGCCGCCGCCGAGCGCGGTCAACGAGAAATTATTGCAATCGACGCTCGAAGATATGGCGACCTTCGCCAACGCCGGCGATTTGCCGCTCGGCGCGAAATTTTACGGCTGGGACAATGAAGTCGTGATGACGGTCAACGGGCGGGATTTTACGTGGAACGAAGCGATTGACTTGTTCCTCGCGCGCGTCGCGTCCGCCGACGAATTGGCGCGGCTGTTCGCGACGCTGACCGACCACGCGATTATCCGCAACGAAGCGGCGCGCATTCTCGAACGCGCCGTGCCGGAGACCGCCGGCGCGATTGACGCTTTGCGGCAGGCGCTTGCGCCGTTGTTGACGAAAGAGGCGTTGCTTGATTATTACGCCTCGCAACGCGAGAAATTTTTAGTGCTGAAAATCAAAGTCAGCGACCAGCGGGGCGAGCGGACGATTTACGCGGCGCCGGAAATCTGGGGCACGATGTTGCCGATTACCGAGTATGGCGTCGATTATTTAATCACGCCCGCCGGTTTGCAAAGTCCGCTGGCGGCGTTGCCCGCGCCGGTGTTGGCGGCGTTGACGCGCGAGGACGAACTCGTCGAAGAGGACATTGCCTACCGCGTCGCCGCGCGGCTGTATCCGCGCCAGCCCGCCAAATTGCTGTCGTTGCTCGCGAGTTTGCGCCTGCAAAACGAAATCGCGCGCCTGCTGACCGCCGTCAAAGAAAACCAAATGCACGTGTATTGGCAACCGCAGTAGGGCAGAGTTGAGAGTGAAGAGTTGAGAGTGGAGAGTTGAAAACGGAGTTTGATTTTCAAATTCGCTTCGCGCAATTTTGATAATTATTTCACGATTTTTAATTTTTAATTTGTAATTTTTAATTGCTCTTTTACTGCCCACTGCCCACTGCTCACTGCCCACTGCCCGCTAACCATTGCTCACTTCTTAATTCTCATTTCCCGCCTATAATTCCGCGCTTTCACCGACCGCGACGGCGATTGCCGTTCGCTTTTTTTATGGATTAGACAAAGGAGCCGACCGTGCCGTTCATTACGATTAAACACCTGCGCAACATCGCGATTATCGCTCACGTTGACCACGGCAAGACCACGCTGGTTGACGCGCTGTTGCGCCAAACCAACGTTTTCCGCGACAACCAAGAAGTCGCCGCCTGCGTGATGGACAGCAACGATTTGGAGCGCGAGCGCGGCATCACCATTTTTTCCAAAAACGCGGCGATTGACTACCACGGCACGCGCATCAACGTTATCGACACGCCCGGACACGCCGACTTCGGCGGCGAAGTCGAGCGCGTCCTCAAAATGTCCGACGGCGCGTTGCTGTTGGTTGACGCTTTCGAGGGACCGATGCCGCAAACCCGTTTCGTGCTGAAAAAAGCGCTGGCGTCCGGCTTAAAAATTCTCGTCGTCATCAATAAAATCGACCGCGCCGACGCCCGTCCGCACCACGTTTTGGACGAGGTCTTCGACCTGTTTGTGCATCTCAACGCCACGCCGGAACAGTTGGATTTTCCGGTGATTTACGCTTCGGGGCGCGCCGGTTTCGCGAAGAACGAACTCGAAGACGAATCGACCGATTGCCAACCGCTCCTCGACGCCATCGTCAAAAATATCCCCGCGCCGGAGGTCGATGTCGAAGCGCCGTTGCAACTGCAAGTCGCGTCGATTGACTATAACGATTACGTCGGGCGTCTCGCGATTGGGCGCGTCGTGCGCGGCAAAGTCCGCGAAAAACAGGAATTGTTGTTGCTGAAAAAAGACGGGCGCAAAATCACCTGCCGCGCCGAAAAGTTGGAAATTTTTTCCGGCATCGGGCGGCGGGCGGTAAGCGAAGTCGCGGCGGGCGACATCGCGATTGTGCACGGCGCGCCGGAGGTCGATATTTACGACACGCTGACCGCGCCGGATTGTCCCGAAGCGTTGCCGGTGGTGGCAATCGACGAGCCGACGCTGACGATGGAATTTCGCGCCAACGACTCGCCGTTTTCGGGACAGGAGGGAAAATTCGTTACCAGCCGCCATCTCGCGGCGCGCCTCGAAAAAGAATTGTTAAGCAACGTCGCGCTGAAAGTCGAACAACAAAACGAGCGCTTTTTGGTGTCGGGACGCGGACTGATGCATCTCGGAATTTTGGTCGAAAATATGCGGCGCGAGGGTTACGAACTCGCGGTCGGCAAACCGCACGTGATTTACCGCGAGACCGGCGGCAAAAAACAGGAGCCGGTCGAAATTTTGACGGTTGACGTGCCGGACGACGCCGGCGGCAAAGTGATGGAAATTGTCGGCACGCGGCGCGGCAATCTCGAAAAAATGGAGCCGCGCAACGGGCGGCAACATTTGGAATTTATCATTCCCAGCCGCGGGCTCATCGGCTTGCGCTCGCGCCTGCTCAACGCCACGCGCGGCGAAGCGGTGATTAACCACGTGTTGCTCGGCTACGAGGATTTTCGCGGCGAAGTGCCGCGCCGCGCCAACGGCGTGATGGTCAGTAGCGACCAGGGACCGGCGACGCCTTACGCGATTGACGGCTTGCAACAGCGGGGCGTGTTTTTTATTCCGCCGGCGACGCAGGTGTATGCCGGCATGGTGGTCGGCGAACACAATCGCGACAACGATTTGGCGGTGAACGTTTGCCGCGCCAAAAAGATGACCAACGTCCGCGCGGCGGGGAGCGATAAAAATATGGAAATCGCGCCGCACAAACAATTTTCGTTGGAAGCGGCGTTGGAATATATCGAGGACGACGAATTGCTCGAAGTTACGCCGCAGAATTTGCGGATGCGCAAACGCCTGCTGAACGAAAGCGACCGCCGCCGCGCCGAACGGCGCGGGGAATAACTACGAATTACAAATTACGAACTCGCGTTACGCGCAAAAAAAAGAGAAGCCGTGAATGAACACGAAAAGAACTTAACCCGAATTTTCACGAAACCGAGCGAAGCGAAAGTTAGTGTGCCTTCAAACTTTTTTTGTCCATTTTCCGGCTCTTTAATTTCGTGTAATTCGTGTAATTCGTGGACAAAAAAAATTCGTGTTAATTCGTTTAATTCGTGCTAATTCGTGGACAAAAATCTCTCTCTTTTACTTATAGAAAAAACAATGCCCCTCATCGAACTCCGCCACGTCAGCAAGGTCTTCGGTTCCGCCGCCGCGCCGATTTACGCGATGCGCGACGTGTCGCTGACCGTCGCCGCCGGCGAGACCTTCGGCATCATCGGTTCGTCCGGCGCCGGCAAAAGCACGCTCGTCCGCTGTCTGAACCGTCTCGAAACGCCGACTGCCGGCGAAGTCATTATCGACGGCGAAAATATCGCGGCGCTCAAGCAAGCCGAACTGCGGCGGGCGCGGCGCAACCTCGGAATGATTTTTCAACATTTCAATTTGCTCGCGTCGCACACGGCGTTGGACAACGTCGCGTTGCCGTTGGAGTTGGCGGGCGCGTCCAAAAAAGAAGCCCGCGCCCGCGCGGCGACGATGTTGGAACTCGTCGGCTTGCCCGACCGCGCCGCGGCGTATCCGGCGCAACTCTCCGGCGGACAAAAACAGCGCGTCGGCATCGCCCGCGCCTTGGCGACCAAGCCGAAAATTTTATTGAGCGACGAAGCCACGAACGCGCTCGACCCGGAAACCAGCCGCCACATTTTGGCGCTGATTAAAAATCTGCAAAAGCAATTAAATTTGACGGTGGTGTTGATTACGCACGAAATGAACGTCGTCGCGGAAATTTGCGACCGCGTGGCGGTGATGGAAAACGGCGAGGTGATTGAAAGCGGGACGATGTTCGACGTGTTCACGCAACCGCGCCGCGCGTTGACGAAAAATTTTGTCGAAATGGTTTTGCGGCGCGACGACGATATTGACGACTATCAACCGCAGGGACAAATGTTGCGCGTCTTTTTTCGCGGCAAAAACGCGGAGGATTCGCTACTCGCGGAAATCATTCACCGCTTCAACGTCAGGGTGAATTTGCGGCAGGCGTTCATCACCCACTTACAAAATCTCGGTTGCGGCACCGCGCTTATCGACCTCACCGGCGAGCCCGCCGCGCGCGCCCAAGCCGTCGCGTATCTGTGCGAGTGCGGGCAAATTGTGGAAGAGGTGTGAGGAAAGGGAAAAGGGGAGAGGGAAAAGGGAAAAGGGAAAAGAGGGTTGAAAATGCGCGAAGCGCAACTTCTTACTCAACTCTCAACTCTAAACTTTTCCCTCTTCCCTCTTCCCTTTTCCCTTTTCCCTTTTTTACAACTTCGCAATCCTATCCAACGCTTCTTTGAGCGCCTCAATCGGATAAGTCAGCGAGATGCGATAGAAGCCCTCGCCGCCTTCGCCGAAAGCGCGCCCCGGCGTTATCGCGACATTCGTTTTTTCCAATAAATCCGTCGCGAACGCCTCGCTACTGCCGTGATATTTTTCCGGCACCGGCGCCCACACATACACCGTCGCCCGCGGCAAATTGACCGTCCAGCCCTGCGCCCGTAGCGCGTTGACCACCAAATCGCGCCGCTCTTTATAGACCGCGTTGACCTCGGTAAAAATTTTCTCGGCGTTGTCGAGCGCTTTCGCGCCGGCAAATTGCACCGCGCGGAAAGTGCCGTTGTCAACGTTGTCCTTGACGAGATGCAACGCTTTCACCGCCGAGGCGTTGCCGACCAAACAGCCGAGGCGCCAGCCGGTCATATTAAACGCTTTCGACAAACTGAAAAATTCCACCGCGACTTCGTCCGCGCCCGGCACTTGTAAAATCGACGGCGCCTGATAGCCGTCAAACGTGTTTTCGGAATAAGCGCTGTCGTGCGCGATGAGGATGTTGTTTTGTCGCCCGAACTCGACGGCGCGGCGGAAGAAATCCAAATCGGCGACGGCGCTCGTCGGATTGTTCGGATAATTGAGCCACAAAATTTTTGCCAAGCGCCGGACTTCTTGCGGGATGCCGTCGAAGTCCATTAAAAAACCGTCTTCGGCGCGCAAGCGGACGCGGTAAGTTACGCCGCTGGCGAAGGTGTGTCCGATGTTGTAGGTCGGATAACCCGGACACGGCGCGACGCCGATGTCGCCCGGATTGATTAGCCCCATACACAGTTTAACGATGGCGTCTTTACTGCCCATCGTCGGCTGAATTTGTTCGGGCTGTAATTCCACGCCGTAACGCCGATGATAGAAATTTTTGATGGCTTCGGGCAACGCCGCCACCGGCGCGTCGCAACCGTAGCGGTCTTTGTTCGGGTCGGCGCGGTCGCGGGCGGCGCGGCAAAGTTCCTCGACGACGACATCGGGCGCGTGCCGGTCGGGGTCGCCGATGCCGAGGGAAATGACGTTAATGCCGCGCGCTTTTTTCGCGGCAATCGCCGCGCGCAATTTGGCAAACGGATACGGCGGCAACACCTCCACGCGCCGCGCCAGAGCAAAGTCCATTATTTGACTCCAAAATGATGTTACGATAAACCTAATCCAATTATCAATTTTTGCCACTATATTCCAAATTCTTTGTTTGCCAAATAAACGGTGCTTTTTCGCCCCGCAGGGCGAGAAACCGGGTCTATTCCCCCGCCGGAAATTTCAAATACTTTGCCAACTGTTTGCTAACTCGATACTCGGCACCGGCGAGGAGGATAAAGAGGAACTTTGTATCGAAATTTGTTTTATTTCACCTGTTTTGTCTGTTGATATTGTTCCTTTATCGCGTGAATCAACCCTTTACTCGTTACCAAATAACGGTCAAAGACGTGGATATTTTTATCCGTTACCATAATTTGTCCTTCGTAAATATCTTCCTTGTGGTAAGTTTCCCCGCGTTGCGCCGTAGTTTCGTTGCGATGTTGTGGCGAGAAGTCAGGATGTGTTTGCACCGTTGCGGCGCCGATAATCCAGTATTTTATTGCATCGCGATAAACCGCAATCCAGAGGAAAATATCGCAACACTTCGGCTTTAATTGTTGGAAATTCATCAGAAACGGACGTTGGCTATCCACCGATAACGCCTTGACATACAGCGGCTCATCACTCAATTCGCGGTCTGTCGCTCGCGACGCCTTAACTTCGATTTTGATGTAATCGTCATCGTCCAAATACAAATCATACTCGCCGCCATAATTCGGGTCGCGTTTTTTATTCGGTTTTTTAAGGGTGGGTTCGACTTCGCGTAAATGCCCGAACGCCCAAGTATCGCCAAAACCGCGCGGCGCGGTTATCTCGAAAATATAAAGGAAAAGATTACGGTCGATGTAAGCATCGCGGATTTGCAAATATTCGTCGAAATTTAATTTACCGCGAGCGAGCAACGTCGAAAGAATATATTCATAGCGACTGAACGGATAAATTGACTGTAATCGCGCCAATTCGGAGTGAAAATTCTCCGCGCGGTCTAACCGTTGAATTAGCGCGTCCAATTGCGCCGTTAGTTTTTCCATTTTAATCTCCCGTTTATCACACCGCGAATAGAGACGGTTCCGAAACTGACGATAAAGATTCTGGTTGTAACGCCAAATTTTCGGAAAGATCTGTAATTTCTGGAAATGGGTTGGCGAACTGAAAACCGGTTTTACCGGTACGCCGAAAATGTTCTAAACGGCGAATCGTCAATTCCGCAAAAATCGGGTCAATATCGCAAGTGAACACGCGACGATTTAGCATTTCACCGGCAATCAGCGTCGTTCCCGAATGAGCGAAAAAATCGGCGACAATATCTTTTTCCCGACTGCTGGCGCGAACAATTCGCTCAATACATTTTAGCGGTTTTTGCGCGTAGCAACCGCTGACATTTTCAGGAAGACGATAAAAGACCTGTTGCACGTCAACCCAGACATTGCCGGCGCGGATATTTTCCGACTTGCTACGCGCCAAATTTTCGGTCTTTTCTCCGCCGACTTCTTTGTAGTAGCCGCGCAAAATTTTAGGAATGTCGGTGTATTCGGCTTCGATATTAAAAATCGGCTTGCCTTTGGTGTAATATAGACATTCCTGCCGCACCGCCATCCAGTTTTTTTGTGTGCCGTAGCCACGCTGATTGCGCATCGTAATAAAACTCCGCGCCGCCAATTCGGGAAATTCTCTCATCAATAACATAAAATCGGGAAGCGGCTGAAAACCGTTTCTTTGGTCGGCGCCGAGCCACACATATAAACTCGCGTCATCCGCCAGAAATTCAAGGTTATTTTTCACCCACTTTTTTGACCACGCCATATATTCGGACAACGACCATTGAAAAAGATTTTTCGTATTTTCCGCGCCGACCGCGACATTGTAAGGCGGGTCTTGAACGGAAAGCGCGGCGCGATTATCGCCGAATAATTTTTTCACATTCTCTGGTTTGGCGGCATCAATGACGCCGACACAATGTCCGCGTTGCGGGTCGCGCCAAACTTCACCGATTTCCAAACGGCAATATGGCAACAACTGCTTTCGCAGTTCAGCATCGTCATCCAATCGCGGTAGCGGCTCAACAGACATATTTTTCCTTTTGCGGATTATGCCTTCGCTTCTGCGGCGCCTTGGGCTAAATACATTCCTGCCATTTGGTCATTTGCCGACGGCGAGCGAGTCGAAAATAATGCGGGAAATCATACTTGCTTGGCGAGTCGATTTCCATATTGCGTATCCATATTACACCTGTTTAACCACCGATTAAAATCTCACAACCTGCGCTTCGGTCAAATTTTCGCCGTAACCACCCGTTCGATGCCGGCGTAATCCGGCGTTAGTTCGAGCGCGGCGGCGGGAAATTTTTGTTTGATTAAAGCGCTCACCGCCGTCGCTTGTCCGGCGCCGACTTCAAATAATAAATATCCGTCCGGCGCTAAAAATTCGCCGGCGCGGGCGACAATCGCCCGATAAGCGTCCAAGCCGTCGTCGCCGCCAAACAGCGCGAGCGGCGGGTCGTAATTTTTCACTTCCGGCGGCAATTCTTCCGCCCGCGCCACATACGGCGGATTGGCGGCAATCACGTCAAATTTTTCGCCCGCCGGCAACGCGCCAAACCAATCGCCGACCGCCCATTTTATTTGCTCGCCGGCGCCCAACCGTTCGGCGTTTTGCCGCGCCAACGTCAGCGCTTCGGGGCTTATATCGACCGCCGTAATTTGCGCCGCCGGAATTTTTTTCGCCAACACAATCGCGACGCAACCGCTACCGCAACCGAGGTCTAAAATTCGCGGCGCGGCAAACGGCGGAGGAGCGGCAATCGCTTTGACCTCGGTCGCGTCCAACGAATTTAACAATTCTTGCGGAAGCACGCCGCCGCGTTCCACGTCGGTTTGTTTGACTAAAAATTCGCGGACTTGCAAATCAAGCGCCTGAAAAACAGCGGCGGATTTTTTGACTTTCGGCGCGGGCGACAATAGCCGTAAAGTTTGCTCGACTAAAATTTCGGTTTCCGGTCGCGGCGACAACACGGCGGGACTGACGGCAAATTCGTAATTCATAAATTCCTTTTTGCCGAGAATCCGGCTGACCGGTTCGCGGTCGGCGCGGCGGCGGATAAATTCGCGATACGCCGTCAGTTGCGCCGCCGTGAGCGCCGTCGCCGATTTTTGCGCGTAAAGGTCGAGGCGGGAACAATCGAGAACGGCGGCTAAAAGAACTTCGGCGTCCAAACGCGGCGACGCGAGGTCCTTTGACGCGAGAAATTGCGCGGTTACTTTAATCAGCGCGAGCGGTTGCCATTCTTTGATTTCGGCGGACATAAGGTTTAGAGTTCAGAGTTTAGAGTTCAGAGTTCAGAGTTCAGATATTAGACCTGTTTCTTAAACTCTTTTTTGGGGGTAGTTCACCGCGAGGCGCGAGGAAACGAGGAAACATTGATGGCGGAAGTTCTATTCAATTGCCACGCCCTTTAGGGCGTGGTGAGCGGCTCTCTGAAAATGGGCTTTAGCCCAAACGAACGTTCGGCTAAAGCCGGTGGAATTAAACCGCATTTTTTATTTTGGGCTAAAGCCCATTTATTTTTTTGCCCGCGCACCACGCCTTAAAAGGCGTGGCAATTGAATAGAGCAATCGCGTTCGGAAGCAGGTCATTAGAGTTGCAATGATAAAGTTGTTTGATAATACTTAACTTTCAACTCTCCGCTAAAATCCCGTTTTGAGTTGGTCGTAATTGTCTTCCAACCACTGCGACATTACGCGACATTCGCCGAACACCGGCATAAAATTGGTGTCGCCGTTCCAACGCGGGACGATGTGAATATGCAAGTGGTCCAACACGCCCGCGCCCGCGCATTTGCCCTGATTGATGCCGATATTAAACCCGTCGGGGCGCATCGTTTTTTGCATCGCCATTTTGGCGGCGGCGACCAATTGCCACATTTCCGCCGCCTCGTCGGGGCGGACTTCCTCAAAATTGCCGGTGTGCCGCGCCGGCGCAATCATTAAATGCCCGACATTGTAAGGAAAGCGGTTCATCATAATGAACGCTAATTCGCCGCGCTTCAACAATAAATGCGCGCGCTCGTTGCCGGCGTCTTTGAACGCTTCGCAAAAAAAACAGCCGCCGCTTTTTTTTACGCCGCCGGTAACGTATTGCATTCGCCACGGCGCCCACATCCGCTCGGTCATTGCTTTCTCCTTATTTTTCACGCCGATTTTTTTCTCACAGAGGCACAGAGACACGAAAAAATATAAACCGTCGTCGCTTAAAAAAACAGAGTTGTCTTCAAACACAGTCGCTCTATTCAATTGCCACGCCTTTTAAGGCGTGGTCGGCGGTCAAAAAAAGAAAGGGCTTTAGCCCAAAATAAAAAATATGGTCTAAATCCAACGGCTTTAGCCAAATTATTGTTGGGCTAAAGCCCATTTTTAGAGAAGCGCTGACCACGCGCTAAAGCGCGTGGCAATTGAATAGAGCGTAGCCAATGGGCGGACAACGGAGCGGTTAGAAAATCAATTTTTCATTCGTAATCGGTTTTTCCGGCGCGTTCCCGCTTTTACTTTTATCGCCGCGCGATTATTATAGACCGTTACCGCGGTGGCAAGCGGTGGCGCGGCTTTTATTGCCCAAAATAAGGAAAAAACTATGCACTATCTCATCACCGGCGCGGCGGGATTTATCGGTAGCAACCTCGTCAAAACGCTCAACGAGCGCGGCGTCTCCGACATTATCGCCGTCGATGAAATGACCGACGGCGACAAACATCAAAATCTCGCCGACTGCCAAATAGCCGATTTTATCGACCTCGCCGATTTCGGCGAAATCTGCGCCCGCTTTCACTCGCTCGGCAACATCAAAGCCGTCATTCACAACGGCGCCTGCGCCGACACGATGAAAAACAACGGTCGCCTGATGATGGCGAAAAATTTCACCTACGCGAAAAACGTTTTTTATTGGTGCCGGCGGTTTAATCTGCCGTTCGTGTATGCCAGTAGCGCGTCGGTCTATGGCGTCGGCAAAATTTTCCGCGAAGCGCCGCAATACGAGCGCCCTATCAATATGTATGCGTATTCCAAACTCGCGTTCGACCAATTTATCCGCAAAAATATCGCCGCCGCCGATAACACCGTCGTCGGCTTGCGCTACTTCAACGTTTACGGCGCCCGCGAAGCCACCAAAGGAAAAATGGCGTCGATGGTGTCGCAATTATATTGGCAACTTCGCGCCGGCGGCATCGCCAAATTGTTCACCGGCACCGACGGTTATCCCGACGGCGGACAATTGCGCGATTTCGTCAACGTCCGCGATGTCGCCGCCGTCGATTTATTTTTCGCCGACCGACCGACCGCCGTCAAAGGAATTTTCAATGTCGGCACGGGCAAGGCGCGGTCGTTTAACGAGGTCGCGCAATTGTTAATCGCGCGGTTGGGGCGGGGCAAAATCGAATACGTGCCGTTCCCGGAAAAATTAGCCGGCAAATATCAAAGTTTCACCGAAGCCGACTTAACGGCGTTGCGCGCGGCGGGCTACGAAGCGGAATTTTTACCGTTGGAAAAATGGCTTGATTGTTATTTTTAGGCAAGTGGGCAGTGGGGCAGTGGACATTTTTTGACTTGATAATTATTCCACCAATCGCCCCGCAGGGGCGGCGCGTAACAGCCCAGCGCAACGCGCTGGGTAAAAGTCGCCCATAACATAGACGCCCCGCCCGGCAAGGGCAGTGCTAAAAATTTCCACTGCTCTTACAGAGCGCGGCTTTTTCCGGCAACGCTAACCCAGCCCGCCGGAAAATCGATACCGCCGATTTTCCTTTGGGCTGGGCTGTTACGCCTTGCCGCTTTGCGGCGATTATCGGAATGACTAAAATTACCACCTTACCACCCCGTCATCGCGACGATACCGCTGTCGCGATGCCACCCCTCCGCAGAGGGGAATAAAAAGGAAAAAAATATGTTCACCTCTCTCGGCAAGCGCGAAATCGCCAAATACGGCGTCATTTTGGCGTTGGCGGCAATCGGGTTATGGTTTTTCGGCGCGGCGATTTCTTGCGCTTTTTATTATTTGTTAATCGCGCCGGTTTTGCTGTTCGGCTTTTTGCTGTATTTTTTCCGCGACCCGGAGCGGCAAATTCCGACCGACCCGAACGCGATTTTAAGCCCCGCCGACGGCACGATTACCCATCTCGAAAAAGTTCCCGCTTCGGCAATCATCGGCGAAGAATGTTGGCGCGTCAGTATTTTTTTAAGCGTGTTTAACGTGCATTTGAACCGCGCGCCGTTTGCCGGCGCCGTAACCGCAGTAACTTACCAAAAAGGCAGTTTTTTAGACGCCCGCGATAACGCCTCGCTCGATAAAAACGAATCCAACACTATCGTTTTTCGGAGCGACCATCCGCGCCTGCCGGTTTTTGCGATTCGGCAAATCGCCGGTTTGATTGCGCGGCGGATTGTCTGCATAGTCAAGCCCAACGACCAAATTTGCGCCGGCAGTCGCGTGGGAATGATGAAATTCAGTTCGCGCACGGATTTATGGGTGCCGGTGCGTAGCGGTGTGGCTTGGCAAATCAAAATCGGCGACGCGGTATGCGCCGGCGCCAGCGTATTGGGAAAATTAGCGAATGAGTGAAATTGTTTCTTGTGAAACAATTTCGCGTGTGGCGGTGGTGGAAAATTGTTTCTTATGGAACATTCAGGACTGTGCGACAACCATCAAGAGCAAGAGACAGGTTCTTTCTGAAAGGAAAATCCGATGAGCGCGTTTAACAAAATTCCGATTTCCATTTTGCCGTCCTTGCTGACCGTCGGCAATTTTGTTTGCGGATTGATTTGCATTATTTTCTGTATCCAGTCGATTTTCTGGCAGGGGTCGTCCGCCGCCGCCGCCACGGTCAAACAAGCCGCGCTCTTTCAAAACGCCTGTTTAATTATCCTGTTGGGGATGATTTTTGATATGTTGGACGGGCGGGTGGCGCGCCTGACCCATTCGCAAAGCCAACTTGGCGGCGAACTCGATTCGCTCGCCGATATGTGCACGTTCGGCATCGCGCCGTCGGTAATTTTGGCGACGCTATGGATACGAGCGATGCCGGACACGGCGGAATGGTGGAGTTTTTCGCTGATTGCCGCGATTATTTATTCGTCTTGCGCGATGTTGCGCTTGGCGATTTACAACCTGTCAATTTCCGAGTCGGCGAAAGGGCATTTCAGCGGTTTGCCCAGTCCGGCGGCGGCGGGGTGTATCGCCGGCACTTCGTTATTTTTCACGCAGGATTACGTCGCGAATTTGTGGAGTAAATTTTACGATGCGGTTTTAAGCCGTTGGATTACCGATTTCGGCGGTTGCGCCGACCAAAGAATTGTCGCCGTGTATATTTTTTCGGTCTATATTATTGTCGTGGGCTTGTTGATGGTGTCGCATTTCCGCTTCGCGCACGTCGCCAATTTATGGTTAGGCAAAACGAAAAAGATTTACCTGATGATTGCCGTGATTGCCGGCATTTTATTGTTGAGTATGGAACGAACGCGCAACCCGATGATTTTTATCGGTTTTAACGGCTACGTGTTGATTTGCCTGTTCGTCAACATCCGCAACCGCTGGCGCAATCAGGAAAGCAAAATCGACCAGGACATTACGCAAATTTTAGAAATCAGCGACGAAGAGGATTTAGAAACGGACGGTCTGGCGGCGGACGACGAACCGTTGAAAAAATAAATAAAAAGAACTTATCCACGAATTTTCACGAATTAGACGAATTAACACGAATTTTAAGAGCAAGAGATTTCTCACAGAGCCACAGAGCCACGGAGAGAAAAGAGAGAAAAATAATAAGAGATGAGTTTAATTTGTTTTTCTCTGTGGAACTCTGTGTCTCTGTGCCTCTGTGAGAAACAAAAAATTTGGAAAACACACTAACTTTCGCTTCGCTCGGTTTCGGGTTAATTCGTGTAATTCGTGGACGAATCTCTTGTTCTTGATACTTACAAATGAAAAAATGGTATCGCGACGGCTTGCAATTTACCTGTGTTGCTTGCGGCAACTGTTGTCGCGGGCGCGACGGTTATGTTTGGATTAGCGAAAACGAAGCCGCGGCTTTGGCGCCGGCGCAAAAGATGACGGTGGAAAAATTTTACCGAAAATTCGCGCGGCAGGTCTGCGGTCAATTGGCGCTGATTGACAACGACGACGGCGACTGCATTTTTTTGACGAACAATCAATGCTCGGTGTATGAATTTCGTCCGCGCCAATGCCGGACTTTTCCGTGGTGGGACAGTTTGCTGACCTCGCCGGAAAAATGGCGGGAAAATCCCAATAATTGTCCGGGCATCAACCACGGCAAACGCTATTCCGCTGAGGAAATAGAGCAACTGGAAAGCGGTTGTAGAGTTAAGAGTTAAGAGTTAAGAGTTAAAAGTTGAGAGTTGAGAGATTAGAGTTGAGTGTGTGGAGTTTTATTTTTTAAAAAGCGCGAAGCGCGACCACTGCTCAACTCTCAACTCTCAACTCTCAACTCTCAACTCTGAACTCTAAACTCTGCCCACTGTCCACTGCCCGCTTTTCCGCTACACTATCATCGCCAATCAAAAAAAATAGGACGCGCCGTTTATGAAAAATACTTTGCTTTTATTCATTAAATATCATTTGCCGTATTTCAACGCGGAAATGGCGGAAAACGCGGCGTTGAAACAGATGTTGTTTGACCTGTTGAGTCACTCTTTTTTGCCGTTGCTCAACCATTTGGAGCGGCTCGAAGACGATAATGTTGACTACGGTTTGACCATCGTCGTGTCGCCGACTTTTATCAGTCATCTGCACAACGAAAAAATTATCGCCGATTACGCCGATTATTTGCGCGCGCAAATATCCCGCGCCGCCAACGTCAACCACTATAAAAATTTGCTGTATTGGTTGACGGAAAAATACAAAAATTCGCCGCTCGACGGTTTGGCGAATCTCGCGTCTTATCATCATCTCGACCTCGTTACGACGGCGGCGACCAACGCGCTGTTGTCGTTGCTCGCGCCGAACGAGACCGCGGCGCAGGCGCAAATCGCCGTTGCCGCGGCTTATTTCAAACGCCAATTTCACGTCAATCCGGCGGGATTTTACGTGCCGGCGGAAAGTTTTTACGTTGATTTAGCCGGCGTTTTGGAAAAATACGACGCCGGTTTCGCTCTGCTTGACGCTCCCGATGCGTTCGTTAATCCGCTGTGGCTGAGCGACCATTTCGCCGTTTTCAACACCGATAAAAAATTGACGCCGGCGCTGAACGCTTTATTGGCGGAAGCGCAGAAAAGTCCCGACGAGTTGTCCAACAAATATCTGGCGCAATTGCAACAAGCCGTCAAAGACGATACGACGGCGGTTACGGCGCTGATTGACGGCAAAAAAATCACGCCGCACGGGGTTGATTTTATCGACTTATTGTTGCGCAAAATGTGCTACGACCAAAAAATCATCAAAGCCCGCAAAACCGAAAATTATTTGGCGCTCGTCGCCGGCGACGAACACCACCTTTACCACGACAACCGCTGGTTGAACAATAATTTACTCGCGGCGTATCAGCGCGATTATCTCGATTTGTTGCCGGATTTGCATTTGGCGACGTTGCAATTGACCAAACTAAAAAATGAACAAACCGACAAAAGCAATTCGCTGATTTTGGCGGTGATGGCGCGCGAGTTATTATTGGCGCAAAGCGGCGACGCGGAATTTTATCGCGAAAATAATTTGCCGCCGCTGTCCAACCGCCGACATTTGGAAAATTTCTTTTGGCTCGGCAAGGTCTTTAACGACCTCGACCGCCCGGAAAACCGCGATGATTTTGTCAAATTGGCAAGCAACATCGAGTTGTTATTTCCGCATGTTGAATTGTTGAATTACTATTGAAAACCGGCGGGCGACGAACGGTTGCCGACCGTTTTCCGACCGGTTTTCAACATTCGGCGGACAAGTTAAAACCGGACGATTTTTAATATAAATTATTAAAAATAAATAATTTATAATTTAACTATTCTATCCTCCAACCGGTATTATTAACCGTTGTTATTTTTAAGAAAAATAAAAATATGTTTAGACCTATTTTTCAGCGGGCAGTATTCCAGTGGGCAGTGATTAGTGGACAGTGAGCAATTGCAAGCGCGGTTACTGCCAACTGCCCACTAATCGCTGTCCACTGTTTGGGATTTGGAAACTAAAAACTATAATGCGCTCCATCAATGAAAACTAAATCGGGAGGATAAAAATGAAATTCGTTTGTGAGCGGGAGAAATTGGCGTCGGCGCTGAATTTCTTAAACGGCGTCGCGCCGAAACGCAGTAATTTGGAAGTCCAACAAAACATTTATTTAGTCGCCGCCAGTGGAACGCTCGTTTTATCGGCGCGCAACAGTGAAATCGCCGCGGCGATTGAATTGCCGTTAAGCGATTTGTCCGGCGACGGCAACGCGCTGATTAACGCCGAAAAAATCGCGCGCGCCGTGGCGTCGGAAAAATCCGACCGCCTTGAATTTACCATCGACGAACAAAAAGCCACCGCGCAAACATCGCGCAGTAAATTTGAATTCGCGCTGGCGAACGACCGCTTTGCCGAAGTTCCGAAAATCGACCGGCAACAGACGGTCTATCAAATCGCGGTCGCCGATTTGCGCGACGCGGTTAATCGGGTGAAAAATTGCGTGGGCAACGAAAGTAGCGGACGCATCGTTTTTTCCGGCATTTGCTTAAATATCACCGGCGACGGGACGCAGTCCCGTATTGATTTCGTCGCGTCCGACGGCAAGCGGATGGCGATTGTTAATAAGCCAATCAATGCGGTAGCGAAAGGTAAAGAAAACAAAGGGACCGAAATCCAAGTTGTCGTTCCGCCGCGCGGGTTGATTGATTTGCTGAAACTTTGCGACAGCGAGGGACGCGGTTCCGAAGGAAATAGCAAAGCGACGGAAGGTGGAGCGCCGGCGGAAGCGGTAATTGATTTACAATTGAACGATAATGAATTATTGGCGGAAACGTCCTCGGGACTGCGTCCCTCGGGTGCTGTTTTTGTGGCGCGGCTGTTGGAGGGCGCGTATCCGAATTATCGCAAAGTTATTCCGAGCGAAGAAAATATCACGCTCGTCGCGTCGCGGGCGGAGTTGTTGGACGGTTTGCGTTTGGTCGGCAGTTTTTGTCCCGACGGCGAAACGCCGCGCGTGGAATTAAACGCGGCGAACGATAAATTGGTGTTGTCGGCGGAGTCGTCAATCGCGCAAGGGCGCACGGAAATGGCGGTTAAAGTTACCGGCGGCGAAATGAAAATGCTGTATAATTGCCATTATTTGTTGGACGCTTTGACGTCGATGAGCGGCGAGGAAGTAACGTTCAGCATCAACAACGCGGAAAAACCGATGAAAACGGTCGAAGGAGATTTTACTTGCGTGCTGACGCCGCTTTCACAAAGATAGAGTTTAGAGTTCAGAGTTTAGAGATTAGAGTTGAGAGTTAAGAGAAAGTGGACAGTCGCAAGCGGTTACTGCTCACGCTCTTAACTCTTAACTCTTAACTCTTAACTCTAAACTCTAAACTCTGATGTTAAAATTTTGGTTAATTTTAATGTTCGCGCTGTTGGGTTGGCGATTGAGCGCGGCGGAAACGCCCCGTTATTCCGAGCCGATAGCGGTTTGGGATGTTTTTTTGTCGTCGTTGCGAAGCGGCGATATGGCGGCGGCGTATCAGTGTTTGGCGCCCGCGGCACGGCAAAAAACCAACTATCGCGATTTTTGCTGGCAATGGCATCCGGCGGGCAAAAATTATGCCGCGGTGTTGGCGTCGCCGTTGTTTTCGGAATTTTGTCTTGCCGGCGACACGGCGTATTTGCGGCTCGGCGTTAAAAGTAAAAACGCCGCCGACTTTATGTATGCGTATTTGGTGCGGGAAGACGGCAATTGGTGGTTGGTCGGAGTGGACCCGCGCTCGGCGGCGGCGATGGTGCTGGAAGCGGCGGGGCGAAATTTTTTGCAACAACTCTGGCGGGAATCGGCGCTGGCGCGGGAGAGTATTATCAGCGGTAAAAAAGCGGATTTGACCGCGATGAAAAACGACGCGCCGGCGCTGTTCGCGCAGGAAAACACCAAGCGAGTATTGGCGTATTATCAGTTGGAAATTGATAATCTCCGCGCCGGCGTGTTGCGGTTGCGTCCGCGCGCCGAGGAGTTGCGCGGTTTTGAATACGACGGGAAAAAAATCGTCGCGGTGCTGAAAATGCCGCCGCAACTCGCGACGACGGAACAAGTAAAAATGGCGCAACAAGAAGTGTTGCCGGAGTTGGACCCGGAATTTGACGATAAGCCGGCGTTCAAACCGGCAAGCGACGTGAAAAAAATCGCGTCCCCGCCGCCGGCAAAAAACAACGCTCCGGCAAAGAAAATCCAGCCGCAAAAACTGCCGGATTTGCCGCCGGATTTCGGCAATCCCGATTGGATGAACGACGCGACCGCGGTTAACTTTTCCGGCGAGGAGTCAATCATCGAGGATTTAATGCCGGAAATCGACCATCGCGACACGATGCTGATGACTCCGCCGGTCGGCGAAAAAATTCCGATTTCGGAATTTAAAGGCAATTAACAATTTACAATTAACAATGGAGGAGTTTGACAGTCAAAATAGTTGCGCGTCATTTTGATAATTACCCCACAATTTTTAATTGTTAATTTTTAATTGTAAATTGTCTTCCGACCGTCCGAGCAACAGCACCATCAGCATCACCACGCAGAACAGCGACGCGAACAGCACCACCACGCCGCCGGCGGAGAGTTGTCCCAACAATTGCGCCGCCAAGCCGAAAATCAAACTCAATAAATAAATCGTCGCCACCGCTTGCCGCCGCGTAAAACCGCGCCGCGTCAGCCGGTGCGACAAATGATTGGTGTCGCCGACCATCAGCGGGCGGCGATTTTTCAAGCGGATGATGATGACGCTGAACGTGTCGAACAGCGGCACGCCCAACACGATAACCGGCATCAGAAGCGAGTGCGCGAGGTCGTGCCGGTCGCGAAAGTAACTGCCGATGATGGTTGCCGTCGCCAACATAAAACCGACGAACAACGCGCCGGCGTCGCCGAGAAAAAGTTTGCGCGGCGGCGCGGCGAAATTACGCGGCAGAAAACCGGTCAACGCGCCGGTCAGCGTAACTATCAACGCCGAACTAAAATAGTAGCGGTCGCTCATCATCGCGAACAACGCCGCGCCCGCGATGAGCGCCACGCCCGCCGCCAAGCCGTCCATATTGTCGAGCAGGTTAAAGGCGTTGGTAATCAGCACAATCCAAAGAACGGTGCCGGTGAAATTGAGCCACGTCGTGTCCACCCACACATTGGCGCGGACGCCGCCATACCACACCGCGCTCGCCGCTAAAATTTGCGCGCCGAGTTTCACGCGCGGCGAGAGCGAGCAAAAATCGTCGATAAGCCCCAAGCCGAACATCGCAATCGCGCCGCCGAGAATGAACGCCAATAGGCGCAATATCGGGCGGTCGGTGATGCCGACGAGATACGGCGTGATAAACTCGCGCCACGCCGCGGGCAAATGCTCAAAGCCGGCGCCGAGCGCGAGATACGCGCCGCCGATGGTGATGAAAATACCGGCGAGAACGGCGATGCCGCCGCCGTAAGGAACAGCGTCCGCGTGAATTTTGCGCTCGCCGGGTCGGTCCACCAAACCGATTTTTCGCGCGAGCCACGCGCAAAACGGCGACAAACCATAAACCACGGCGGCGCTGACGAGAAACAACATTCCGCAAATTTGATAGAAAGTCATAAAAAAAATTCCGCAGGGCAAACGAGAATAAATAACTCACGTTACGCGCAAAAAAAAGAGAAGCCACGAATGAACACGAAAAGAACTTAACACGAATTAACACGAATTAGACGAATTAACCCGAAACCGAGCAAAGCGAAGGTTGGTGTGCTTTCCCAATTTTTTTTTGTCCGTTTTCCGGCTCTTTAACTTCGTGTAATTCGTGTAATTCGTGGATAAAAAATCTCTCTTTTTTATCCGTAAAAATTCGCGTCTTTTGGTTGACCGCGTAACTCGAGTAAATAAAAAACACGGGATTTTGCCGCAACCTTTGGCGAGCGCAACGGGCGCGGCGAAATCGGTCTTGCCCCGCAATCCGTCGTTCATACACTCTTGCCTTTTTCCGTTGGCGGCGGGATTTACCGGAGGTGTATGTATGTATTCTACTTATACGCTCAACACCGACGAATTGACGGCGGATTTTATTGTTAGTATTCAAAAGGCGTTTCCGCGCCGAACCGTTGAAATCAGCGTGCGGGAAGCGGTAAATGAAACCGAGTATTTATTGCGGTCGCCGGCTAATCGGGCGCGCTTATTGCAAGCCGTAACCGACGTTGAAAAAGGTGAGAATTTAATCGCCTTTTCGCTGAGCGAGTAATGACGATGGACCTTACCTTTCACCAGTCGGCGCTTGAAGATTACCAGCAATGGGCGCTCGCCGACCCCAAGATATTTGCCAAAATCAACGTTCTCCTTCGAGAAATTATACGGACGCCATTCAGCGGTAGCGGACAACCGGAAGCGCTAAAATACGAGTTATCCGGTTTTTGGTCTCGCCGAATTACCGCCGAACATCGATTGGTCTATAAAGTTATGCCCGCGCAAATCATAATTGCTTCGTGCAAATACCACTACCGGACGAAAAGATAATCATTACGGGCTGATAGCTCAGTTGGTCAGAGCAGGCGACTCATAATCACTTGGTCGGGGGTTCAAGTCCCTCTCAGCCCACCGTTTTTACTCTCGCATTTTATTCTCGCAGGAGCAACATAATGTCGCATTTACAAACCGCCGACCCCGAAATTTACGCCGCGTGTGCAAGCGAATTGCATCGCGAGCGGCGCGGCATCGAACTTATCGCCTCGGAAAATTTCACCTCCCGCGCCGTGCTTGAAGCGCAAGGGACGTGCCTGACCAACAAATACGCCGAGGGCTACCCCGGCAAGCGCTATTACGGCGGCTGTGAGGAAGTCGATAAAGTCGAGCGCCTCGCCATCGACCGCGTCAAAGATTTGTTCGGCGCCGACCACGCCAACGTCCAGCCGCACTCCGGCAGTCAGGCGAATATGGCGGCGTATTTGGCGCTGTGTCCGCCCGGCGCGAAATTGTTGGGAATGGATTTGGCGCACGGCGGGCATTTGACGCACGGCTATAAAATCAATTTTTCAGGGCGGATTTTTCATTGCGCCGGTTACGGCGTGGACCCGCAAACCGAGCGCATCGACTACGCGGCGCTCGAAAAAACGGCGAAAGAATTTCAGCCGCAAATCATCGTCGCCGGCGGTAGCGCCTACCCGCGCGTCATCGACTTCGCCAAATTCGCCGACATCGCCAAAGCGGTCGGCGCGTATTTGGTAACCGATATGGCGCACATCGCCGGTTTGGTCGCGACGGGCGCGCATCCGAGTCCGTTGCCTTACAGCGACATCGTAACTTCGACGACGCACAAAACCCTGCGCGGTCCGCGCGGCGGGTTGATTTTGTGCAAAAGCGAGTTTGCCGCCAAAGTCGATAGCGCGGTGTTTCCGGGGATGCAGGGCGGACCGTTGTGCCACGTTGTCGCCGGCAAGGCGGTGGCGTTCAAAGAAGCGGCGGCGCCGGAATTTAAGCGCTACGCGCAAAACGTCGTCGCCAACGCCCGCGTTCTGGCGGAGGAATTTTTGCGGCGCGGCTACCGGTTGGTGTCGGGCGGCACGGACAATCATTTAATGTTGATTGACGTTACGCCGAAAAATCTGACCGGCAAAGAAGCCGAAACGTTGTTGGCGCAAGTCGAGATTACGGTCAATAAAAATCAGATTCCGTTTGATAAGTTGCCGCCGTTGAAATCCAGCGGCATCCGTATCGGCACGCCGGCGATAACGACGCGCGGCTTCGACCAAACGGCGATGAAAGAAGTCGCGGCGATTATCGACGCCGCGCTCGTCAGCGGCGGGGACGAAAAGCAACTCGCGGCGCTCCGCGCGCGCACGCAGGCGCTCACCGAACAGTTTCCGCTGTATGCGTGAGGGAAGGGAAAAGGGAAAAGGGAAAAGTAGCGAGTTGCGCGTTTCTTAATTTCCTTAAAAAATCTTAACCGACTTAAACGCTTTTACCGCCGGAAAAAAGACGAAAGCCCGTTATGAGCAACGACGACATCCGCTGGCAACAACGGCTTGATAATTTTCACCGCGCTTTGGCGCAACTGCGCGGCGCGGTCGAGTATGCGCAAACGGCGGTAATGAGCGATATTTTACGATTGAGTTTGGTCAAGGCGTTTGAATTGGCGTTTGAATTGGCGTGGAACGTGATGAAGGATTTTTTGTCGGCGCAAGGCGTCGTCGGCATTATCGGTTCAAAAGACGCGGTGCGGCAGGCGTTTCAGGCGGGGCTGATTGCCGACGGACAAGTTTGGATGGCGATGATTGAAGACCGCAACGCCGCGACGCACACTTACAATCAAAACATCGCCGACGCGCTCGTGCGCAATATCCGCAATTTGTATTACCGCGAATTAACCGCGTTCGCCGGCGCGATGGAGCGACGAAAATAATGTTCGGCTTGTCGGATTACACTCTGCAAACGCTGACCGATATTTTCCGGCGGCACGCGGCGATTGACGAAGTAATTTTGTACGGCAGTCGCGCCATCGGCAATTTTCGCGCCGGCAGTGATATTGACCTGACGTTGCGCGCGGAAGAGTCGTTCGGGTTTCGCGAGTTGGCGCATTTGGCGGGCGAATTTGACGATTCGGATATGCCGTATTTAGTTGACGTTTGCCTTTACCGCGACATCGCCAACGATAATTTGCGCGACCACATTCGGCGGGTCGGGAAAACGCTGTATAAAAGGGAAGAGGGAAAAGGTGAAAGGGAAAAGTAGCGAGTTCTGCGTTTCTTAATTCCCCGAACAAATTTTTTTCCCTTTTCCCTTTTCCCTAAACAAAAACTATGCCCAAAAAAATCCTCGTCCTCAACGGACCGAATCTGAATTTATTAGGACGGCGCGAACCGGAGATTTACGGGCGCGCGACTTACGCCGATTTGGAGCGCGAAATTCACGCGGCGGCGGCGCGATGGCGTTTGACGGCGACCGTCAAACAGTCGAATCACGAGGGCGTATTGGTCGATTGGATTCAAGCGGCGGACGGCAAATTCGCCGGCATCGTTATCAATCCGGCGGCTTACACCCATACCAGCGTCGCCATTTTAGACGCGCTGAAAGCCGTCGCCTTGCCGGCGGTGGAAGTGCATTTATCCGCCATTGAAACCCGCGAAAAATTCCGCCGCCACTCCTACATTTCCCCCGCTTGTCTCGCGACGATTACCGGACACGGCTTCGCCGGCTACGGCGAGGCGCTGGCGTTGCTCGCCGCGCAATTGGTTACGCATTAAAAATTACGAACTGATGTTATGCGCCACCTTTCAACTTTTAACTTTGTTTTTTTTAATTACAATGCGCTCACCGTTGATTTTGGCGGTATTCTTTTGCGGGGAGAAAATATGGTTTATTATAGCGTTCGCAAACCCAGTCCGTTGCGCGATGAAACCGATGCGGACTATGACGCGCGGAAAGCCAATTCGCCGCGTCTTCATAACGCCCCGCAACGTCCGGCGGGAATGTCTTTCGGTTCGGCGTTGCTGGAAGGCAAGAAAAAATTAGACGCCTCGCCGTTGCGCGTGGAATTGAACCGTTTACTTGCGAAGTAGGGGGCGCAAATGTTGGACGTTAAAAATCCCCGCGATACCGCTGAAAGCGTGTTGTCGAAAGAATATCCGCCTTACCGCAAACTTTCCCGCTTGGAAATGCTGTCGCGGATTGACGAGCGGATTGACGATTTGGCGCTGATGTTGGATATTCCGAATTTTCCCGATGTTTTATACGATGGCGAATTGTTGGAAACGGTGGTTGAGCGGGTGGAAATGCGCCGACCATATTTCAGTATTTACCACGCGCCGATGAAAATGGGGGAATTGAATGAAACGGCTTTGTATTGTTTTTGGATTGTGAAATTACAGCCGTTTCGGATAGATGGGCGGACTAATCTGGATGCCAACGCTTTTGCCGCGCTGAACGTTTTATGGTATGGCATCAGTTTTTTGACGGCGAAAACGGTCGCGCCTACCCGGTCAATGCTCGACCATCTGTTCTATTCGTTTCGTTTTCACGATTTAAGCAAAGAGGCGATTATGCTTCTCGCCGAAGCGTTGCTTGAACCGTATTTGTCGCCGGAAGATTGAACGCGCTCTGTCCATAAAAAACGCCGGAATTTTCCGGCGTTTTTTATTTTTGGCAAAAAATTAAGCGAGTGGTTGATACCGACGGTGAAACCATCTCCCCAACCTCAACATTCGAAACACCTCCACCATCAGATTCTCTTTTTTTTAATCATCGAGCGAAACACCCCAGACAACTCTTCCTTTTTCTTTACGCGCCTCGCCATCCTTCTTAACGTCATCCTTGTCATTTTTATCGAACTTGACTTTCTCAATTCTTCCTTCTCGGAAACGTCTATTCTTCAGGCGATTCCGATGCCGCTCACCGAACAAGTTAGACCAAACTCCAGAAAGCAAGAACCAAAATACCGCGAATAAGCCCACCATTATGATGGCATGGAACATCGTCCGCTCCTTAAATAATCGCCGAGATGAAAGACAGTTACGACAGTTTGCTCCACTGATGCGTTCCGCTTTCCGGACAATCATACGGACTTGGCTGGGGTTTCGATTCAACCAGTATCCCGCATTTTTTGCATTGATACGGCGTCGCTCCAACTTCTCCGAGGTCAGACCATTGGTGTTGACCGCCTTTCGGACAATTGAAAACACTCGGTTTTACGGCATTACGAATCACGGTTCTGCAGTTCTTACAAAAATAATTTCTCATAGCAGTCTCCAATCAAAAAGACAGACGGGGGCAAATGCAAGTGCGCCACTTGCCAAATAACCATAGCATACAGTCATTTGTTCAATTGTCAAGCCGCCGCCAAATTTTTTCCTCAAAAATTTTGGAGGCAAAAAAATGACGATTGCGGAACGGCTAAAAGCGTTACGAAGCCAGAAAAATCTATCGCAAAACCAGTTGGCGGGGATGGCGGGAATTTGCACGAGTCAAATTTCTCATTATGAGTCGGGGCGGAGCGCTATCGGCGTGCAGAATCTGAAAAAAATCGCCGCCGCGCTCGGTTGCCAAATGAAAGATATTGACGCGCGGTGCGAAGAAACGGCGGCGGCGACGCGCGGCGCGAATCACAACCGCTATATCGGCGACGACATTTTGCGGGAAATCGTTGACAGTTGGCGCGATTTGTCCGCCGCCGACAAAATGGAAATCACTGCGTTCGTCGCCGCCGCGAAAAAACGGACGCCGCCGCCGGAAAATTTCGCGAAACCGGAAAATTCCGCGAAAAAAGATGAACGCTTCGCTAACCGGCGGGTGAAAATTACCGGCGTTTAAGGTTCTTAATTCTTAAAACCCTTAATTACCTTAAAACTCTTAAACCCCCTAAAAAAAAGACCGCCCATTTTGGGGACGGTCTTTTTTTCAGGGTTCCGCCAATTTATTTTGGCGGGGTTTTGCCGGCGGCGACTTCCCGCAACGCCGCGTAGAACAAGTCGGTGTCAATCGGTTTTGCCAAATGTTTTTTCATCCCGCGGGCGGCGCTACGGGCGCGCTCTTCCGGGAAGTCGTGCGCCGTCAGGGCGAAAATCGGCAGGTCGCGATATTCCGGCATTGCCAAAATTATTTTCGTCGCCTCGTAGCCGTCCATTACCGGCATCTGCAAATCCATCAACACTAAATCCGGCGGCGCGCCGTTCGCGGCGGCTTCCGCCAATTTTTTCAGGGCTTCGGCGCCGTTTTCCGCCGTGGTCGTTTCAATGCCGGCGGCGTTCAACAATTCCACCGCAATCATCGTGTTGATTTCATTGTCCTCGACCAACAACACCCGCATACCGCGCAAAACCGCGTTTTCGTCCGCGTTCGTCGGGGCGGCGTTTTTTTCCGGCGGGGCGGCGACGGCGGCGGTCGCAGGCGCTTCCGGCAACGAGAAAGAGCAGGTGAAAGTAACGGTCGTGCCTTTGCCCTCGACGCTGACGACGCCGATTTTTCCGCCCATCAACTCGACCATTTGTTTGGTAATTGTCAGACCTAAACCGGCGCCCTGATAGCGGCGCGAGTAAGAATTATCCGCCTGATTAAAGGCGGCGAAAATCTCGTCGATTTGCTTCGGACTCATACCGACGCCCGTGTCCTCGACGGCAAAAGTCAGCATCACGTCGCGTTCGCCGCGGTGCGCGACGGCGGCGCGAACGGTAATCGCGCCCCGCTCGGTGAATTTGTAGGCGTTATCGACCAAGTTGATAAACACTTGTTGCAAGCGCAACGGGTCGCCGGCGACGGCGGACGGCAACGCGGCGTCCAACGCGAAATTGAGCGCGAGCGGCGAGGACGCTTTTTGCTCGTGGAAAAAAATCGTCAAGTCGTCGAATATTTTCCGCAAATCAAAGACGGCGCATTGCAGAGTCATTTTGCCGGCGTCGATTTTGGCGAAATCCAAAATGTCGTTGATGATGCCGAGCAGGGTCGAGGAAACGCGGCGCATTTTTTCCGCGTAGTCCCGTTGCGTGGCGTCCATCGGCGTTTTGAGCAACAGATTGGTCAGCCCGATAACGGCGTGAAGCGGCGTGCGGATTTCGTGGCTCATATTGGCGAGGAACAAACTTTTCGCCTTATTCGCCGCCAGCGCGTCGGTCATCGCGCCTTTCAACTCAATCAGCGTTTTGACGCGCGCCAGCAATATCTCTTTGTCGAACGGCTTTTGGAGGTAGTCGTTCGCGCCGGATTGGAAGCCCAGCACAATGTCTTGCACCTGATTTTTCGCGGTGAGCATCACAATCGGCAAATCGAACAGCGAATACGTTTCCCGCAACTTCCGGCAGACCTCGTAGCCGGACATTTTCGGCATCATCACGTCGAGCAACACGAGGTCGAACGTTTCGCCCCGCGCGAATAAATTCAGCGCGTCCACGCCGTTATACGCCGCGCGCACCGCGTAACGGCGCATCGACAAAACGTTGGTCAGCACTTGGATATTGACCGGCTCGTCGTCCACGACCAACACCCGGAAATCGCCGTCCGCCGCCGCCGCCGCGGTCTCGGCGGCGAAATCCTCCATATCAATCACCGGACTCGCGCTGGGTTTTAATCCCGCGTCCCCGTTTTTCACCGCGGACACCGGCACGGTGAAAGTGAAGGTCGAGCCCTCGCCGACGATGGATTGCACGCCGATAGTCCCGCCGTGCAGTTCGACGATTTTTTTGGTGATGGACAGCCCCAATCCCGCGCCGCCGTATTCCCGCGCCGTGGAGCCGTCGGCTTGCTCAAACGATTCAAAAATGCGGTCGAATTTATATTCGGGAATCCCGATGCCGGTGTCGGCGACGGAAATCGCCGCCATATCGCCCGCGATTTTGGCGGTAATGCCCACTTTTCCTTTGTCGGTGAATTTAACCGCGTTGCCGATTAAGTTATACAGAATTTGTTGAATGCGGTTTTCGTCGGCGTCGATGACGGGGAACGCGGCGTCGATTTCGTTCACCAACGTCAAATCCTTGCCCTTAATCAGCGGTTTGGACAGCGTTACCACCGTATCGACGATGGGTTTGAGGTCGATGGGTTTGATTTGCAGGACGATTTCGCGGTTTTTCAGGCGCGTGAAGTCCAGAATGTCGTTAATCATATTCGCGAGACGCTTGCCGCAGTTGGCGACAATCGCCAGATTGTATTTTTGTTTGCCGGTGAGTTCGCCGGTCGCGCCGTCAACCATCGACTCGACGATGCCGATAATGCCGTTGAGCGGCGTGCGCAATTCGTGCGAGGTGTTCGCCAAAAATTCGTCTTTGAGTTCGTTCAACCGGTCTAAATAAATGTTTTTCTCTTCCAAAATTTTCGCGTAATTGTGCATCTCCGTAATCAGTTTCGCGATTTCTTCCGCCATAAATTTGAACGCGCACGACAACGTGCCGATTTCGTCGTTGCTCTGAATCGTCGGCACTTCCACTTCAAAATCGCCGTCGCCCAACACTTTCGCGGCGTTGGAAAGCGCGAGAAGCGGGCGGGTAACGCTTTTCATAATGAAATAAAGCATCACGACAATCGCGCCGGCGGCGACGACCGCCGCGAGCAACATATAATTGCGGATGGCGTTGGCGGCGCGGATAATTTTCGGCATCGGAATGCTGACCACGACCGACCACGGTCTGGTCGCGTCGCTGAATTTAACCGGCAGATACACCGAATAAAAATCCTGACTGACGGCGGTGTAGGCGACGCCTTTTTTAGTCGCCTCTTTCGCTTCGGTCGCTTCTTGCAACCGTTGCGGGTCTGCCTGTAAAAGCGCAAGGGCGAATTCGGGATTGAGCAACGACAAATCCAAACGGGCGGCGTCAAAACTTGCCGAGAATTCATTCAACCCCGCCGCAAATTTTTTCGCGTTTTCGTAGGCGGTTTCTTCGTCCGCGTCGGCGGCGACCCGACGACCGGCGAGATATTCGTTCGCGTGGCGGACGGCGGCGCCGACTTTGGCGTGGTCGGACGTCAGCATTTCATACGCCAGCACTTCCGCCCAATCCTTGCTTAAATACGCCTTATTGGGGCTGGCGACGACGGCGCCGGAGTTGGAAATAATTTCGGCAACGCCGTCCTGTCCGTGCGGACTGACCATCGACACCATTTCCTGCAATTTGTCCAACACGATGTCGGACGAAATGATGCCGATGAATTTGCCTCGATGGGTAATCGGAAAGATGAAACTCGCGAGCATCACGGTTTTGCCCTGCAAGCCGTAAGGATACGGGTCGGTGATATATTCGCGCAGTTCGGTTTTCGGGACGATATACCAATCCTCGCTGTCAATCGCGGGTAGCGCCTCCACGTCGATATTGCCGCCGAGTTTGTTCCAATACGGCGCGTAGCGACCGGAGGCGTCGTAGGGCGTGAAGCCGTCTTGGTCTTTGAATAAAACGATGTCGCCGCCGTCTTTTTTGCCGGCGAAATTCGCGTCTTTGCCGTCGAGCGCGTCGGGGTCGTAGGCGATGCAAAAGGCGGTGATGTATTCTTTTTTGACGAGCGCGCGGCGCAGAACGTCGTTCATCACCTGTCGGTCGGTGATATTGTGGTCTTTGAGCGTTTCAAAGACGGTGGCGAGCGTCCCGGCGGTGACGCGGGCGCCTTGCAATTCGGCTCTGATTTCGTTGCTATATTTGTCGGCGGTTTCGGTGGCGAGGTTAAAGGCGTCTTTTTGCGCCATTTTGAACGACTCGCCGGAAACAATCAGCGTCAACGCCAAAAAAGACACGCCAACCGCGAGCAAAACCCAAAAGAAAATTTTGGTCTGCAGTCCTAAATTTTTGAACATAAAGTTGCCCTTTCTCAACTCTCAACTCTTAACTCTAAAATTCACCCCGCGTTGCACAAAAAATGCATCACCGGCGCGAGGGACTTGTTCGGGTCGCCGGAGCCGTCGTAAAAGTTGTTCAGAATCGGCGCGTCGAGTTCTTTTTCGAGCGCCGGAAAAATGCTCGACGTAATCGTTCCCGGCATACAAAACATCGGGCTGGCGTTGACAATCGCTTTCGCGCCGTCGCGTTTGACGAACAACTCGGCGCGTCCGAGCGTGATAATCGCCTCGCCTTCAAACTGCCACGGCGAATACTTTTCCCCCGCGGCAATCACCTCTTCGACCGGATATTCGCGCCGTTGCGCCAAGAGCGGCGCGGCGAGGTCGTAATACTCTTTTTCGACTTTCTCAAACACCAAATTTTTCTCCAACCACGACCGCGCTTTTTCGGCGACTTTTTTGAGAAAACCGCCGGATTGCTCGACCAACAACGACCGCACGCGCATCGTGTAAAAAATCCATTCGGCGAACGGCGCGAGCCACGCTTCGCCGCCCAACGCCTCGATGCGGCGGATTAAATCGCCGTTGATATACGGGTCGGAGCGCACGAAAATTTCGCCGACGATGCCGACGAGCGGACGTTTTTCCTCGCGCCGCGCGATTTTTCCCACGGCGGCGACGGCTTCGGCGAGCGCCTTTTTGATGCGGGCGAGCGGCGCGTTTTCGCCGAATAATTCCGCGACGGCGTTCATAGATTTTTCGATGACGGCGTCGGTTTCGCCGGCGGTGATTTCATACGGGCGGACGCGGCAGGCGAGTTTGCGAAAAACGTCGCCGAGCAACATCGCGTGCCACAGGCGAATCCGCGCCGAAGTGGGCAAGCCCTCGTAGGCGTTTTCCGCCGACGGACTCATAATTTGCACCGCGCCCCAGCCCTTTTTTTCGAAAATCATCCGGTCGAGTTTCACGTATTGTCCGAAGCGGCACGGACCGCAGGCGGTCGGCATAAACAGAATCGCGCGGTCGGGCGTAACGCGCATTTCCTCCATCGCTTTGAGCATCGCGCCGACGGTCGTCGGACAGGGAATACACTCGCCGCCGCCGGTGTGCTTGAAGCCGAGCGCCAGCGCCTTGTCGTCTTCCTGCAAGACGTGCGTTTGATAGCCGAGCGGCTTAAACACCGCCGCCATTAACTTGACGCAATACGGCTCCATATTGGGAATGAACAAAATTTTCCCGTCGCCGCGCCCGTCGATGCGCGTTTCTTCTTGTCGTGCCATTTTTTCCCCTAACTTTTGGGTTTTTCATTTAGATACGGAGAACGCCCATAAATTAAAAATTACAAACTCACGTTACGCGCAAAAAAAAAGAAGCCGTGAATGAACACGAAAAGAACTTAACACGAATTAACACGAATTAGACGAATTAACCCGAAACCGAGCGAAGCGAAGGTTGGTGTGCTTTCCCAATTTTTTTTGTCCGTTTTCCGGCTCTTTAATTCGTGTAATTCGTGGACAAAAAAATCTCTCTTTTTTATGCGTAAAAATTCGCGTCTTTTGGTTGACCGCGCAACATCAGTTAGAAATTAAAAATAGCGGAGTTCGATTTCGCCTCGCGCCGTTTTTATAATTTGGTCTAAATTGTAACCGTGCCGCGCCGAGGGGAAAGTAGGCGGTCTTGCACGGGCGCGCGTCGTTGGCGAAACTACCGACTCCACAATTTTTAATTTTTAATTTGTAATTTTTAATTGCTCTTTTCAACGGTTCTCACAACGGAGAAACAAGATGGATGCGGCGGCGGCGGCGCATTTTTTAGAAGCGGCGATGTTGGTGTGTTTTGGTTTGAGTTGGCCCTTTTCGATTCGCAAGACGTTGAAAATGCGAAGCGGCGGCAGTAAGAGTTACGCCTTTTTCGGTTTGATTTTAGCGGGCTACCTGATGGGCGTGGTGAAAGAAATCATCGAGCCGAGTTGGGTGGTTTATTTCTATATCGCCGACGCGGCGTTGGTTGGCACCGATATGGGGCTGTGCCTGTATTTCGCCCGTCGCCAACGGGGCGAGGGGCAAAGTTGAAAGGAGTTTTTGCGGACAGTAAAGAATTACCTCACGAAGAATGTTCTATTCAATTGCCACGCGCTTTAGCGCGTGGTCAGCGTTAGAAAATGACCGGCTTTAGCCGAATGGTTTATTTTTGGGCTAAAGCCCTTTATTTTTTCGACTGTCCACCACGCCTTAAAAGGCGTGGCAATTGAATAGAGCATCCCCAATCGGTGTTTCCCGCGCCTCCGTGAGAAACAAAAACATTACGCCATATCTAACTGAGAGGAAAACCTTGAAAAAATATCTGCTCATCGTCGTCGTGGTTATGGTTTGGGTCGTTGCCCTTACCGCGAAAAGCGGCGCGAAAAACGGCGCCGGTCGGGAACTTACGGCGGCGGTCGCCGAGGACGCGGGCATCAACGGCGCGGGCGTCAATGACGCAAGCGTCAACGACGCTCTCGTATTGTTCGACAACGAATTTTTCCGGCGCGGCGACCTCGACGGCGAATATCAATTCTGGCTCAACGCCGCCGCCGCGTCGCCCGCCGCGCTCGATTATTTGCGGGAATTTGACCGCCTGACGCTCGCCGACCCGCAGTGCGGCGATGCGACGTTAGCCCAATTCGCCGCCTCGCCCGACGCCGATTTACGCCGTCTCGCGGCGGACTATTACCGGCAAAACGGCGAGGTTGAAAAAGCGGCGGCGGCGTATCAAGCCGCCGGACTGCTCGCCGATTGGCATCTCGCCGGACCGTTCGGGCGTTTCGGTCGCGCGAGTTTTTATGAGACCTTCGCACCGGAAACCGCGACGGTTTGCCTCGACCAAAAATTGCCGTCGCGCGACGGCGGGAGTAAATGGCAAAAAATCGCCGCCGCGTTGCCGTTTTCGCCGTGGCAATGGGTCGGCGGCAACGGCGTGGTTTTTCTGCGGACGGAAATCGAACTGTCCGCGCCGACCGCTCTAAATATCGAAATCGTCACCGATAGTTACGCGCAGGCGTGGTTTGACGGCGCTCCGGCGGCGACGGTTTCCTCGCCGGCAGAAGTTTTTCGCGGGGAAAATTTAGCGTTTCCCGTCTCGGCGAACGCCGGAACGCATCAATTGTTGCTCAAACTTTATCCGTCCGACGGCGGCAAAAACGAAGTCGCGGCGTATGCGTCGCCCGTCGCGTCATCGTCGCCGCGCGTTCGCTCCGCGAAGTTCGACGAATTATCGACGTGGGAGGCAATCACGCGCCGCTCGCCGGACTCGGCGGCGGCGTGGGCGCGGTTGGCGCAAGTCGCTCGCCGCGCGATTGAACTGCCGCCCGCCAAGCGGGAGAGCGTCGCCCGCGCGGCGGACGAAACCGCGCTGAAAATCGACCCCGATTGCGTGCCGTCGCTCGTCGCGCTGGCGCAATACGACATCGGCAAAAAACGTTTCGCCGCCGCGAAAAACCGGCTCGACCGCGCCCTCGCGAAAAATCCGCAGTCCGTCGCGGCGCTGAGCGCCGCCGTCAATTTGGCGCTTTTCGCCGGTTGGCGCGAGGAAGCCGCCGCGCGACTGACGCGGTTGCGCCAAGCGCATCCGCAAAGTTTCGCCGCCGCGCTTAACGCGGCGACGCTCGCCGAAAACCGTCGCGATTATCAAACGCTGTTCGCCGCGTTGCGGAAAATTTTGCGAATGGACGCGACCAATCCGGCGCGTTATGCGCAATTCGCGCAAGCCGCGTTGCTTGCCAATCAAATTCCCGCCGCGTTAGCGGAATGGGAAAAACCCAACGTTTTCCGCGCCGCGCCGTTTTTCGCCGATTGGGGCGCGCAATTAGCCGTTGCGCAAAAAGAATACGCCGCCGCGGAAAAATGGTTGGCGACCGTGCCGGACGCATTGGCGGCGAAGTGGCTGACCCTCGCCAAAATCCGCACATTGCAAAACCGCCCGTCCGCCGCGGCGCAAGCGCTCGACCGCGCGCTCGCCCTCGCGCACGACCAACATTCCGTCCGCCGCTGGCGCGACCAATTGACCGGCGAAAAATATGAATTTTGGGCGGCGACCGACGTAACGGCGGCGGACGCGCTGAAAGAATTTAACCGTCAATCCCCGCCGACCGGACGCACGGCGCGGCTGATTGACCAGACGGTTTTGCAAATTTATCCCGACGGCTCGTTCGCCAATTACACGCACGGCTTGCAGGCGGTGCTGACGCCGGGCGGCGTGGGCACGGCGGCGCAAATGCTCTTTCTCGGCGAACCGATTGTCGCGGAAACCATTTTGCCGGAACAGGGCATCACCTTGGAGCCGACGCGCCTTGCCGGACAAGAGCAATTTATTATGCCGAACGTCGCGCCGGGCGTGTTTGTGCATAACAAATTTTTACAGACCGCGCCGGCGAACGACTACCGCACGTTGCAATTTCCGCAGTGGTATTTCCGCAGTCCCGACACCGAAGAGGCGTTCATTTTTTCGCAATACGTAGTCCGCGCCCCCGATACGCCGGACGCGAAATTCACCTACGTCGCGCGCAATCTCACGCCGGACATCGACTTTCAGGCGTCGCCCGCCGAGGACGGCGGAATGTTGTATCAATGGACGGCGAAAAATATGCCGCGCAGTTTGCACGAAGAAGGCGGGCTATCCATCGACGAAACGTTGCCGTTCGTGCGCGTCGGACGGCAAAACAGTTGGCAAGACCTCAATCTAATGTGCGCCAATTATTATTTGGGACGGACAGTGCCGACGCCGGCGTTGCGCGACGCGGCGGCGAAAATCTTGGGAGAAGAGGGAAAAGGGAAAAGGGAAAAGGGCGTTGAAATTTCTAATCGTGAAAAAGTCGCGCGGATATTTTCCGCGGTGTGCGGGGAAGTGGCGCAAACCAATTGGCTCGCGCCGGCGGCGTATATTTGGGAGCAACGCGCCGGCGACCGGAATTTGGTGTTGCTCGCGTTGTTGAAAATCGCCGGTTTGTCGCCGCGCCTCGTGGCGGCGCGTCCGCCGGAAAGTTTGCTTTTTCCGGCGATGTGGGAACTGCCGGATTTAGACGTGTTCACCAATTTCATCGTCGCCGTGCCGGACGACGACGGCGGCTATTGGTGGTTGGACGCGCGCTCGCGCTTTGCGCAAGCCGGCGAATTGGGCGAGGATTTGGCGGGCGGCGCGGCGATGCTCATCGACCCGCGCGCCGGCGGCGAATTGGTCGCGCTACCGGCGGCGCGTCCGCGCGACTACACCGCGACCGAACGGCGCGAATACGATTTGACGGGTATTGAGCCGCGTTTGACCGGCGAAAAAACGTGGCGCGGCAATTTGGCGCTGGCGCTGAAAGAGACGCTCGCGACGCAAAATCCCACTGGTCAGAGCAATGAAATTGAACGGCGCTTGAGCGACGGTTTGCCCGCGTTGACGTTGGACCGTTTTACGCTGACCGGCGACGGCGCGACGGCGACGATTGTCTATGCGGCGACGTTACCGGACGCGGTGAGCGAGCGGGCAAACGGCGAGCGCGGCGCGGCGACGGGTTTGCCGGCGCTGGGGCTTTTGCCGGCGGCGGATTTTTCCGACCGGCAGACGCCGTATCATTTACAGAAATTTGTGGCGACGGACGATTATTTTATCTTCAAGATTCCGGCGACGGCGCGCGTGGCGAGTTTGCCGCCGGACGTTTCCATCAAAAACGATTTCGGTTTTTATCAACTGAATTTCCGCGCCGTGTCCGGCGCGATTGCAGTGCGCCGCCGCGCCCACTTCCCCCCGCAACGGATAACCCTCAACCAATGGGGCGCTTTCGCGGCAATGGCGCGGCAAATCGCCGACGACGAGAATCAGTCAATCTGGTGGAGCAGTCAGGAGTGATGTCGTATCGGCAAAAAATGCCGCCCAAAGAGCAGAGTTGAGAGTTTAGAGTTTAGAGTTGAGAGAGTGGAGTTTTATTTTTTTTAAGACGCGCGAAGCGCGGCAACGCGAATTCCCCTCTACGGAGGGGTGGCATCGCGACGTTCTGTTTCTTTGTCGCGATGACGGGGTGGTTATTTTTAATTATTTCGACCGTCGCCGCGAAGCGGCAAGGCGTAACAGCCCAGCCCAAAGGAAAATCGGCGGTATGATTTTCCGGCGGGCTGGGTTAGCGTTACCGTAAAACGTCGGCGCCCTGTTAAGGGCAGTGGAAATTTTTTGCCTTGCCCTTACAGGGCGCGCGTTTTATGGGCGACTTTCTTACCCAGCGCGTTGCGCTGGGCTGTTACGCGCCGCCCCTGCGGGGCGTTTAACGGAATTATCAAAATCACCACCCCGTCAGTCCGGCAAACCGCGCCGGACTGCCAGCGGATAGTCCGCCCCAGCCCCTCCGTAGGGGAATTTTATTTGCCGCGCTTCGCGCTCATTATCTAAACTCTCAACTCTGCTCCTCTGGCACGTCGATTGCATTTGCCTCCCGCAGGATTTCCGCCGCACCTGTTTTCAAGGAGGGTTTTGCCATGCGCTCGACGATGCAAATCAACGCGAACAACACGATTCGCAATTTAGAAAAATCCAAAAGCCGCTACGACAACATCATCAACCAAGTCGCCCTCGGCAAAAAAGTCGTCAAGCCGTCCGACGACGCGCTGGTTTTCACCGAGGGCTTGCGCCTCTCGACCGTCGTCTCGCGCCTCACGCAATATAACCGCAACATCACCAACACCGGCTACTCGTTCTTGAACCTCTCCGAAGCCGCGCTCGGTAGCACCACCGGCGGCGTGTCGGCGGCGCTCACCCGCGCCAAGGCGTTGGTCATTCAGGGCGCGTCCGACACCACGACCAGTTCGATGCGGCAAGCCAACTCGTTGGAGATTTCGAGCATCCTGCAAGAAATCGTTACCGTCGCCAACCGGCAGGAAGCCAACCGCTATCTTTTCGGCGGCACCGAAACGATGAACCCGCCGTATGAAATCGTCGGCGGCAGTTACGTCTATTATCGCGGCAACGAGGAAGCCATTAAAATCAACGTGGACGCTTCCGCGGCGATGCAAATCAACGTTACCGGCGAGCAGGTTTTCGGCTCGATGAACGCGAAACTCGCGACCGGCGATATGAGTCCGCGCCTCAATATGAACAGCGCCTATTCGACGCCGTTAAAGGCGTTGAACGGCGGCTCCGGCGTGCCGAACGGCTCGATAAACATCAAACTCGGCTCGCTTGAAATGCTCGGCGACAGCAATCCCTATCCCAACGGCATCACGATTGACCTCACCGGTTGCGTGGATATTCACGACGTTAAAACCCGCATCGAAGCCGAAACGCTGGCGGCGTCGCAAGCCGCGTTTGAGCCGCAAATCGCGAAACTGATGGCGTCCAACAAACCGGGCGACAAAGACGCCGCCGCGCAAATGTCGTTTTTGGCGACGCGCTACGTCGCGGTGGAACTGAACCCGACCGGCAACGGCTTGTCGCTCCGCGAAACCGATTACGTGTGGGAAGCGGTGAAAGACAACCAATCGCGCCGTCCGGCGGATTATCCGGGTTTCGTCAACGGGCGTTACGCGGCGCTGACCGTCTCGGAAGTCGCCGGCGGCACGGTGGCGTCGTCGCTCGGCATTCTCGGCTCCGTCCGCTACGAAGTTGACCCGCTGAACACCCAGCAGGCGATTCCCACGGCGATTACCGGTCGCGACCTCGACCCGGTCATCAGCAAAACGACGTTGCTTGCCGACCTGCAAAACTACGACGAAAAGCCGTTCACGATTACCAACGGCGCGTTGCCGACAAGCAACGAAATTATCGAAGTCGGCGACAGCGCGAACAATTTTCAAAATTGGTATTTGAACGGTTTAAGCCAAGGGCAAAACACCGCCTACAACGGCGAACTGTATGTCCGCGTCGAAGAGACCGAGACCGGTAGCGGGCAGTATCGCGTCAATATCTATAAAAACGTGAAATGCACGCCGGAGGGAATGATTGCGACCGGCGAATTTAAGGCGGGCTTGGTCAAGTTGGACGAAGTCAACGACTCCGGCGTGTCCGGCACGGTAACGATGCCGCCGATTGCGTCCGCGTCGGGCGTGGCGCCGATTGCGTTGCAAGTGAATTTTCCCGCGACGTTTTCCACGACGATTAGTATGTCGGCGTATCACGCGGAAACGGTGAGCGAATCGTCGCACAACGTCATGGCGGATTTCCGCCTGACCGGAATGAGTCCCGGCGGCGACCCGCAAAACCGCGCCGTCGAAGCGTGCGACTACAACGGCAATTTTTCGGTGGAAGTCGTGAACAACGGCACCGCCGCCGCGCCGAAAATTACGGTCAACGTCTATAACGCGCAGAACGCGCCGCGCAGTTTAATCGCGACGGGGGCGCTCGAAAACGGCTTGGAACAGGGCATCGTCAACCTAAAAGGCGTCGGCAATTTCGACGACCTTTACGGCTCGACTTATATCGACTGGACGCGCAATATGGCGTCCGCAACGACGCAGGACGCGGTTAATTCGCTGTTCGCTTTCATCGGCGATAACCCGGCAGACCAAGTTAATTTCGCGCGGGCGCTCGTCGGCGACCCGACGGCGCTACCGCCCACGACCGGAATGACCGGCAATTTGGCGGACGGCGCGGCGGACGCGGCGATTTTTATCGGCGCGCTCGACGCGCTCGGCTACGACGACGCGACGTATGCCAAAGAGCGGCAGGCGATGCTCGACGAATTTGACCAAATGACCGAAGCCGAGCGCAAAGCGGTGGTCGCGCGATTGCAAACCGTCGCCGCCCTTGACCCCGCCACCGCGACGGCGGACGAAGTGAACGAGGCGTTTGATGCCGTGCGCACCACTTTCATTCAGGACGAGGCGCGGATTCCCTACAATATGACCGCGACGTTCGCGACGGTCGAGGATTTGCTGAACGCGGTTGACCAGTCCAACACTTACACCACGGCGCGGATTGCCGACAACGGCAAGGGCGTTGAAATCGTCAGCCATCTCGCCGGCGCGTATTTGATGGTTACCGAGCAAGTCAAACACGCGACGCATTACAACGACTACGGGCAACTCGGCGACATCAGTTTGACCAGCGTCTTAAAGGGCTACAACACCGACGACGCGGGAAAAATTTACTCCAACATCGTTACCGACGTGGAGGTCGATGACGCGGGCGAATACGTTTTCGCGACCGGCGTCGGACTGCCGGCGAGCGATATGCGGATTTACACCACGACGGTCAAACTCTACAAAGACGACCCGCAAACCGCCGCCTACGACGACGAGGACAGTTTGGTCGGCTTCTCGAAAATCCAACTCGCGTTTAACGAGGCGGACGAGACGTGGTATCAATACGAGCCGGTAACGGCGGTGTGGTTGGAGGTTAAATTGCCGACGACGCTGAACATCGACCAGACGAATCATTCGGGCTTGACCGGCACGTTGGAATTGACCGGTATGCGTCTGCCCGCCGCGCCCGCGACGAGCACGGCGTATTACGACACCACGGCGGCGGCGGGGCGGAAAAATTTAGAACGCGCCATCGTCATCGACGCGGCGAACGAACAATTCAACAAGTCGATGAGCAACGGCGTTGGCGCGGCGTTTTCGTATCTTGAAGACACGCAGTTGAAAGGCGTGAAAGTCGGCGTCAACACCGACTCCGACGGCAACATTTTAATGACTACCGGCTATCAGGTCAGCACCAATAAAGATGCGTCGCAAATGGCGAATTTGCAGTTTAAGGAATTGACCGCCGCGGATATGGACGCCGACGGCAAACTCTACGGCGTGGCGAGTTACGCGACGAATAAATACACCGTCGCCGACGGCACGGGCGAGGTCGATGCAACCATACAGCAGTTGCAGTTGAGCCGCATTTCGCGGAATTTTGAATACACGCAAATTTCCGACACCTCGAAAGAGGGGAAAATTTACGCGATTTTCGACGGCGCGGATTTGGTGTTTTACAGCGACCCGAACGGCGTCGAAGAAGTGGCGCGCGCGGCGGGAATCGCCGCGAACGCCGCCGCGACCATCACGCCTTCGCCGCAACCGAATCCGCCCGGCGGCACGACGACCTTGACCGGCAGTTTCAAAGTCGGGACGACGTTGCCTGCCGTCGGCGACATCATCGAAATCGACCTCAACCGCACGTCGCTCGCGTTGTATAGCGACGCGGCGCTTAATCCGGCGGACTTGGTGGCAATCGGGGCGGCGGATAAAAGCGGCGCGGTGTCGCTCGTCAACGCCGCGGGCGACGAAATCGCGACGGCGAACGTGCCGGTGGCGAGCGGCAAACAACATCCGACTTTCGACAATTCGCTCGTCGTGAATACGCTGAAACAAGAAGTGATGTTATACGCGGGCGACGATTTTTCGCGTCCGGTGGCGCGCGGCGACATCACCAATAACGCCGGCGGCGAAGTCAAATTGACCGCGCTGAACAACAGCGGTTTGACCGGCAACCTTTTTCTGAACGCCGTCGTCGAAACCACCGACCGCTACGGACAAGTCGCCGATATGAAACTGCAAGGCGTAACCGTCGGGAACACGGCGGACAACGGCGCGCTCTATATGGAAATCCGCCAAGACACGACGACGAATCCGCCGAAGTGGATAGTCGATATTTACGACAATGAGACCGGCGGGGCGCTCGTCGCGTCCGGCGAAATGAACGCCGACAACGGCACCGTAACTTTTGCGGACAACGGTAGCGGCATCACCGGCTCGATGCGGTTAGCCGACCCGATGCGCGGCTGGGAGCCGACGGCGCAACCGAACGGTTTGACGACGGAGCGCATTACGATTGACGCGAGCAATCAACATTCGGTGATGATTAACCAGTTGAACGGCTTGAAAAATTCCGGCGTTCAGCGGGAAGATAATTTATTCGCGACGCTGAACGACGCGCTGACCAACCTCAACAACAACGACGTGGACGCGCTCCACAATATGTTGTCGCAATTCGCGACCGACCAAAACCGCCTGTTGAACGCCGAGGCGACGATTGGCGTCTGGACCAGCCGGTTGCAAATGTTGGAACTGCGCCACAACGACGAGATTAAAAGTTTCACCACGTCGTATTCGCAGTCAATTGCGATTGACTACGTGAAGGCGGCGGTCGAAATGCAAAATGCGGAAAACGTCTATACCGCCGCGCTAAAAGTATATGCCAACATCAACAAAATGAGTTTGGTGGACTATATTTAACCAATTAACAATTAACAATTTACAATTAACAAAAGTGGAGTTTGACGATTAAAAATCGCTTCGCGAAATTTTGATGGTAATTCCTCAATTGTTAATTGTTAATTGTAAATTGTTAATTGCCCTTTGCTCTTCCGAAGGCAATTGACAACATTTTTTCAGTTCGCCGCCGCCGCCGTCCGTTAAAGGCAACTGAAAGTATTTGTCGGGCGGGCGAACCGCCCCTACACGGAGGGGAAACGATGAAATGGCAGTTGGCGGTCGGTTTGATGATGGCGACGATAACGCTCGCCTGCACGGCGCCCTCTAATTCGACGGTCGCGCCGGCGGCGGCTCCCACGACCGCCGGCGGCGAGACGATTCATTCGCAAGCCGACGCTTCGCTGAAAAACGGGCGCACGATTATCAACATCAACGCCCCGCAGTCCGCCCCGTTGCCCAACAGCACGGTGGTGCAAACCGGTTATCAGACGGTCTATACGACGGAATACGGTCCGCTCGGACCGATGGTCAAAAAGGCGATGATTCCGGTGTATAGCGCCGCGCCGGCGCCGGTCGCCGCGCCGATTGCGTTGTTGCCGGTGCCGACCGGCGAGGGAATTGCGGGCGCGCCGATTATCGTCCAGCAAAATATAATGGGGCAACCGCCGCTCGTCGGCTTCCCGCCGGCGCAACCGGTCGTGCCGGCAATTGTCGAGCCGAGCGCGTGGTTCGGTCCTGCCGCTTCGCCCAACGCCTATTACTCGCAACAAACGCGATGGTATTAAGAGCAGAGTTTAGAGTTGAGAGTTGAGAGAGGGATTAAGGGCATTACCGCCCCTAATCCCTTAATTTTTGCTCTCTCTCAACTCTCAACTCTCAACTCTTAACTCTTAACTCTTAACTCTAAACTCTCAACTCTCAACTCTGCTCTTGAAACTCTCGCCACGCCTGTTGTTCAAAGTCGAGCAGGGCTTGTTCGTAGGCGGCGTTGAGGCGGTTTTGTTCGGCGCGTTTGTCGCCGCGCGCCAAATTGGCTTTCGGGTAAATCGCCGGTCCGACATAGACGCGCATCGGTCCGACGCGGGGATATTTCTGAAAGCGGGGCCAGGCGTGCCAACTGCCCATTACATACACCGGTTGTATCGGCGCGTTACTGCGCGTGGACAACATGCCAATCGCGGATTCGCTTTTGACGTAACGTCCGTCTTTCGACCGCGTGCCTTCGGGAAACAGCACCACCGCCAAATCGTTTTTCAGCCGCTCCTCGAACAGCCGGAGCGCGTCTTTCGCCGTCGCGCCGTGCTTTAACGGAAACGCGAACGTCTGCCGTATCACCCAACTAAAAAAACGGGACGCGGAAAACAAACTTTCCCGCGCCATAAAACTGAGCGGGCGGTCGTAAGTTACGCCGAGCAACATCGGGTCGAAAAAACTCGCGTGGTTAGCGGCGATGATGAGCGGTCCGTTTTCAATCAAATGCTCGCGCCCGAAAATTTGCAGGTCGCAAGTGAACCGCCCGATGCGGCGCAAAAAAAATTGATACGACCGGTATAAGCCGATGCCCATAGTTCTGCCCTTTGAAAGCAATTAACAATTAACAATTAAAAATTAAAAAACGGATTGATTTTCAATTTCGCGAAGCGAATCTGAAAATCAAACTCCATAAAAAATTGTTAATTGTAAATTGTTAATTGTTAATTGACTGCTGTTCTACAACTTTCAACAACTCTTCCATAAATTTAACGTAGATGTCGCTTTGCTCGCCGTAATAGGCGCCGGTGAACGGGAAATCGGCGCGGATTTTTTCCATACACGCGAGCGCTTCCGCCGCGCGTTGGTTGGCGTTAAGGCGGAAAAATTTGTCGATTAAGTCCAGCCGTTCTTTCAGTTTCGTGTGATTGCGGTAGTGCGCGAGCAACGGCTTGACATCGAAATACGTCCACATTTTTTCGCGCAGTTGCTTGAACAGCGGTTGCGTGATGCGGTCGTCAAGCAACACGGCGAACCAGCAATAAATGTTCAGCATATTTAGAAAATACGGCTCGGAGAGATGGTCGTGCAACGGCGCGGCGAAGGCGTTTAAGTCGAGAAAAATTTTTTCCACCCGCTCCGGCGTGTATGACCGGCAGAGCGACAAATCCTCGCCCAAGTGGCAAAAAATTCCCTGCCCGCCGTCGGCTAAACAGACGCCGTTGCGCAACAGCGGACAAGATAAATGCACGCCGTCGGCGAGAATTTGCGGCGCGATGGCGACGACTTCTTGCAGCTCGGACAGCACTAAATTTTTTTGCAGATTGTCGAACAGCGACAGAAATTCCAAATAAGTCAGGTGCGGACACGCCGGACAGCGCAAGTTGCCGTTCGTCAGCGGCGGACAAGCGGCGCGCAGGTCTTGCAACTTCGACAATTGTTCGCCCAATTCAATTTGTAACATCGCGGTTCTCCACACGAAATTAACCATTAAAAATTGTAACCATTTAGCAGGGCGGCAAAAATAAAACTCCTTAAACTACCCCGTCAGGGGTTAAATATGAATAACCCCGAGTGAAGCGGCGGCGCGGTTTGCCGCCGCGAAACTCGGGGGCTGGCGCGCGGAAAAACGAACTCCGAAGGAGTTCAACCGCGTGGCGCCTTGTAGTTGAACCCCTTCGGGGTTCGATTACTTACGCGCTGTCCCCGAGTTACGCGGCGAAAGAGCATCGCCGCTCCACTCGGGGTTATTCAAATTAAACGCCTATCGGCGTTTTAGCGAAGTTTGACCCGTAAAATAACCGGCTGAATAGTTAACAATTTTTTCATGGAGTTTGATTAGAAAATTCGCTTCGCGCCATTGATAATCAATCCACATTCCACAATTCTTCATTTGTAATTTTTAATTTTTAATTGTTCTTTGCCGCATCGCCAACAGCCCCGCCGCCGCGCCCGCCGCGATAATCCACAGCGGATTGACTTGTCCGAACCACATCGCGACGAACGCGCTCGCCGCCAAAAAAATCGCCAACCAAGAGGTCAGGGTTTGCCGCCGCATTTTTAACAGCGTTACTAAAATCAGCGCGGTTACGCCGGCGCGCGCGCCGCTAAGGGCGTGATTGACGAGCGCGTTGTCGCCGATTTGCGCGAACGCGGCGGCGATAATCACGATGACGATAAACGGCGTCAACACCACGCCGGCGACCGCGACGAGCGCGCCCCAACCGCCGCGCAACCGCTCGCCGACGCCGACGGCGGTGTTGCAGGCGAAAATTCCCGGACACGCCTGCGCGACCGCAATCACCGCCAACATTTCCTCGTCGGTCAGCCAACGATGTTTGGCGACTAATTCCTCGCGAAACACCGGTATCATCACATACCCGCCGCCGACCGTGAACGTTGACGCTTTGAGAAACACCCAAAACAGTTGCCAAAGACCGACGAGCGGCGGGAGAGTGGGAGGCATAAGAGCAATTCACAATTAACAATTAAAAATTGACAATTAAAAATTAACCGCCGACCTGTTTCCTTTCTTTTTCACGGAAAACGCGGGGGACACGGAGAAATATCAATTGAAAATGCTCTATTCAATTGCCACGCCCTTTAGGGCGTGGATGGCGTTAAAAAATGACCGGCTTTAGCCGAATGGTTTATTTTTGGGCTAAAGCCCATTTCTTTTTTGCCCGCCCACCACGCCTTAAAAGGCGTGGTAATTTGGAAAGCACACTAACCTTCGCTTCGCTCGGTTTGAATAGAACCACCGCGTCTGAAAACACAATTTTCAATTGTTAATTGTGAATTGCTCTCGCTCACAACTGCATCAGCGCGAATCCGTAGCGCTGTAATTTCAATTCTTTTTGTTGCGTCGCGAGCGGACGCGCGCCGATATTTTTCAGGAAATCGCCGATGCCGAACGATATTTCGTCGCCGCTCCGGTTGAACGCCATCAGCATCCGTCCGTTGCCGTCGCGCTCTTTTTTTATCAACGTCAACACGCGCCCGCGTCCGTTCGGGACGTTCTCCAAAATCCCGTCCTGCGACAAGAGCGGATACTGTTTTTTCAGGCGATTCGTTTGGCGCAAAAAATCCGTCAGGTCGTAAGTCGCGCCTTCGTAATCGTGCGGCAACGTTTTGACGACGTGCAATTTTTTCTTAAAGCCGTATTCAAAACCGAGCGGCGCCAACACGCCCGACGTAATCAGCGCCGCGAATAAATAATGCTGTTTTATTCTATCCACGTCGCCGCGCCATTCGTTGACGAGGCGGTCGGTGTCGTGGCTTTCGGGGAAGCAAATCGAGCGACAGCCCTTCTTCGTCATTTCGTTGTTTTGTTGAATAAACCAGTCGGCTTGATAGTCCCACCACTTGCCGGAATTGAACACGAAATCGTGGCCGGCGTTCGACAGTCCGACGACTTGGTCGAGCGCGCAACCGAGCGTTTCGGCGAAGAAACACGCGTCGGGGTCGCGTTGCCGCGCGCGGTCGATGAGCATTTTCCACAAGTCGTTCGGGATTTGATACGCGGCGTCGCACCGGAAGCCGCGCACTTCGCAATCCAAAAACATTTCGACGAGTTTCCACCAGTATTCCCAGAGATTTTTGCGGTCGGACGAATTTTGATTGTCGATTTCGCTGAGGTCGCCCCACGTCGTCCAGCCGCCCGGCGCTTGGTCGTCTTTGCACCCCGGACTGCGAATTTTGCCGTCGGGATTGAGTTTATACCAGTCGCGATGGTCGCGGGTCAGCGGATTGTCGTAGGCGGTGTGGTTGATGACGAGGTCAACCATAATTTCGACGCCGCGGGCGCGCGATTCCTGCACGAACCGTTTGAAGCGGGCGCGTTGCGCGGGCGGGTCGGCGTTGGGAAAAAAGACCGGACTTAACGAAAAATAATCGCGCACGGCGTAGAGCGAACCCGACGCGCCGACCAAATGAATCGGATTGAGGAAGCACCAATTGAAACTCATATCGGCGGCGCGGTCGATATGCGGCAACCATTTTTCGACATCGCCGACGAGCGGCGGAAACAGATTGTAAATCAGCGGCGCCGGACGGTCGGAACGACTCATATTCTTTCCCCTTTCGCAAAAATCAAAATCGGACGATATGTTAATGGCGCGAATGACGATTGCAATTGCGAGAGCCGGAAACGCTCTATTCAATTGCCACGCGCTTTAGCGCGTGGTCGGCGCGATTAGAAATGCCGCCCATTTTTTCGGCGCGGTTGACTTACGGTAAGTTAGAGCGTAATAATTCACGTTGGCGAATACGCCCGCCACGGCGAAATTACGATAAGGAGAAAAATGAACTCGCTCAACGAAATTATTTTGTATCAGCCGGACAGCACGGTGCAGTTGGAAGTCCGCCTCGAAAATGAAACCGTGTGGCTTTCTCTTGACCAGATAGCCGATTTGTTTCAACGTGATAAATCGACCATTTCACGGCACCTCAAAAACGCTTTACGCGAGGAACTCGCCGGATTTTCAGTTGTTGCAAATTTTGCAACAACTGAAAACGAGCAAGCGGCAACTGTTGCAAAATTCACAACAGTTCAAAAAGACAATCCTGCCCGGGAGATTTCAGTTGTTGCAAAATTTGCAACAACTGCCGCCGATGGGAAAAAATACCAAGTTGAATACTACAATCTGGATGTCATCATCTCGGTCGGCTATCGGGTAAAATCACCGCGCGGTATTCAATTCCGCCAATGGGCAAATCGCATCCTGAAAGAATACTTGCTCAAAGGTTACGCCGTGCCGACACGAGCGGCGACCGTCGAACAGCGCGTAATGACCAACGAACATCGGTTGACCGCCGCCGAGCATCGGTTGGAAACTACGGAACAGCGTCTCGCCAATGCCGAAAACAAAATCGACTTTTTCGTGAAAACCGCCTTGCCGCCGGTGGAGGGGATTTTTTACGACGGGCAGATTTTTGACGCCTATGTGTTTGCCGCCGATTTAATCAAATCCGCCAAAAAATCGCTGGTCTTAATCGACAATTACATCGACGAGAGCGTCCTTTTGCTTTTCGCCAAACGCGCCGCCGGCGTCGCCGCGACGATTTACACCGCTAAAATTTCGGCGCAATTGCAGAAGGATTTGGACAAACATCGCGAGCAATATCCGCCGATTGAATTGCGCCTGTTCAAAAAATCCCACGACCGTTTTCTGCTCATCGACCACGCCGTTTATCATCTTGGCGCCTCGTTGAAGGACTTGGGCAAACGCTGGTTCGCGTTCTCAAAAATGGAATGGAGCGCCGCCGAATTACTGCAACGATTGGCGTAAGCCCCGTTCGGTCGGGATTGTCGCGCCGCGCCGGCGGGGCGATTAGTGGGCGCGATTTAATTTTTTTATTTTTCGTTAAAAATTCGCAAATAAATTACGATTTGCCGTCTTGACAGTGGCGGCGGTTTTTTATCAAATCTGCCAATTAATTTTGCCAATTGATTTTATCGTGCCGACCGAAGAGAGAAAATTTTGAGAGTGTTCACTACTCTCAAAATTTTTATCCAAAAGAAATTTTTTAGGTTCAAGAGGAGATATTCAGAGAGGAAATTTTACCGCGAGAACAATTCGCGAGCGCCGGACAAACACACCGTCATGTCGTCATATTTATATGATGGTGTTATTTATGGGACCCAACCGAAACGACCAATTTCATAGTTCCCATATCAGTTCATTGTGTCCTGTTAGGACGCGGTGTTTGTGTTACTGGTATGGGCTTTGGTCGGCCTCGGTTGGGACGCGAATAACGGCGTCCTTTTTTTTATGCCGAAAATTTGCGTCAAAGAAGTATGGACTCGCCCGAATCCGTTATGGATTCGGGCGTTTTTTTTGGGCGGGGTTAAAGGATTGGTGCTTTTTAAGGCGTTTAAGTTTTTTAAGAATCTTAAGATTCTTAAGTTTCTTAAAATCCTTAGCGGTTCTTATTTTTTCGGTTCTTCACACCTTACAAAGGAGGGCGTTATGGGCTTGGCTACAAAAATTTATTTGGTCGTCGCGTTGTTGATTGCGGTGGCGCTCGGTATCGCGGGGTTGGGGATTTATTCGCTCAACAACCTGTCCGAAAAAATGGAAAACAGTTCGCTGACGGCGCAACGGTTAGGCGTGTTGTCGAGAATTGGCGACGTGCTGTGGAAGCAGGTCAGCGATATTAAAGACCTCGTGATGTCCACCGACGAAAACGAAATGGCGAAAATTAAAACGCAACAATTCGCCGCGAATGACGAAGCAATGAAAAAAGCGACGGCTGAATATGACACTTATCTGCCGCCGAACGCGGGTTCGGAATTCACCGCGCGAATGCCGAAAGTTCGCGCCCAGTGGGATAAATATCTCGCGATATTGAACCGCGTCGCCGATTTCTCCATTCAAAACACCAAAGCCAAGGCGGAACGGCTACTCTCCGAAATTTCCGGTATTTATACCAACGTTGACAATGACCTCGCCAAATTCGTGACGGAAAATGAAGCCGAAGTCGAAAGAGTCAACGACGCCGACGAATTAACTGTGTTGTCGAAGCGCACCATCACCCTTAACAAGTTGCGCGTGCGCCTGCTGAAATCACAGGTGATTATGGCGAATATCAACGCCTCGTCGGACGCGAAAGCCACGGACGCCTACGTTAAAGAGGGCGACGAGGTGTCCAAAGAAGCGTTTGCTTTTGTCGAGGAACTCATCTCGCAGACCACCGGCGCCCGGCAAAAATACTACACCGATTTAAAAAATCTTTTGTTGGAAAAAATTCGCCCGCTCCGTATGGAATTTACCAAAAACGCCATTGAGGACAGCAACGTGAAAGGGCTGGCAATCTATGAGCATGAAGCCCGCCCCGCGCGGACGGAAATCTCGGATTATGTCAATGACCTGCTCGACAACGGCGTGCATCTTGTCAACGAATTAGCGACTGAGGGCAAAGCGGCGGCGAACACCGCGATTTATACGACGGTTATCGGGAGCATCATCGGTTTAGTGCTCGGCGCCGTCATCGCTATCGTCATCATTCGCCAATTGACCGCGTCGCTGAACAAAATTATCGCGGGACTTGGCGACAGTTCGATGCAAGTCGATTCGGCGTCGAATCAAATCAG
>JAISJR010000072.1 GCA_031261425.1 Planctomycetota bacterium | reverse complement strand
CTAATCGGCTGTTTGCCCCGTTAGGGGCAATCTGTCGGTAGAAACGCCGCCGCCATAAAGTCGCGTCCCGTTAGGGACGCAATGCCGGTCTAATTATCACTAACCGACATTCCGTCCCTACGGGACGGATTTTTTTTCGGGTGGCTTTTTCTACCGACATTTCGTCCCTATCGGGACGACGCTCGTTGATAATAGGATAGGTTTTAAGCGGAAGACACGCAATTCTCAACTCTCAACTCTAAACTCTAAACTCTCAATAAATCGGGGCGGCGCTCGCGGGTGCGTTGTTCGGCTTGTTCGCGGCGCCAGCGGTTGATTTCCGCGTGGTTGCCGCCGCGCAAAATTTCCGGCGCCGCCAATTCCGCGTAGAGCGCCGGCGGCGCGTAGTGCGGATAATCCAACAGCGGCTCGCCGCGCTCGTTGCGCAACGAAAACGAGTCCTCCGCCGCGCTGTGTTCGTCGCCCAACACGTCCGGCAAAAGGCGCGTTACCGCGTCGGCAAGCACCGCCGCCGCTAGTTCGCCGCCCGATAAAACATAGTCGCCGATGCTGATAATTTCCGGTCGCAACAGCGTGAAAATACGCTCGTCAAAGCCCTCGTAACGCCCGCAAACCAAAATCAGCCGCGACGCGCGCGCGAGTTCCGCCGCCGCCGTCTGCGAAAATTTTTTGCCGCCGGGGCACATAAAAATCAACCGTCCGGCTTCGGCTTGCGCCAGCACCGCGCGGACGGCGTCCACGACCGGCTGGCACGTCATGACCATTCCCGGTCCGCCGCCGAACGGACGGTCGTCAACCTTGCGGTGTTTGTTCCGCGCATACGCGCGAATGTCGTGAAAATAGACGCGCAAAATTTCTTTGTCCTGCGCGCGTTTGAGGATGCTGTCGGCAAACACGCCGCGCAACATTTCCGGGAAAATCGTCAGAATATCGATGCGCATTTTTTTGGGCGGGAATGAGGAAATCGTCGACGGCTCGGCGACCTTTTCATTACGAATTAAAAATTACAAATTAAAAATTAAAAATTTTGGATTGATTATCAAAATCGCGCGAAGCGATTCTGAAAATCAAACTCCACAATTTTTAATTTTTAATTTGTAATTTTTAATTGCTCTTGCGCCGCGTTTTGCCTGAAAAAACTCGCGCAACACCTCGCCGCACTCGTTCGCCAAGATGCCGCCGAGGACGACGGGGTGATGATTGAGGGCGGGGCAATTGACGACATTGAGCACCGAGCCGCACGCGCCGGCTTTCGGGTCGAACGCGCCGAAGACCAGCCGCGGCAGACGCGCCAAAATAATCGCGCCGGCGCACATCGCGCACGGTTCCAGCGTTACATACATTTCGCAATCGTCCAACCGCCAACTGCCGAGCGCCGCCGCCGCCTGCGTGATGGCGATAATTTCCGCGTGCGCCGTCGGGTCTTGTAATTGCTCGCGTTGGTTTGCCGCTTTGCCCACAAGTTGCCCGCGATGAAAAATCACCGCGCCGACCGGCGCCTCGCCCGCCTCCGCCGCTTCCCGCGCCAAAGTCAGCGCGAGCCGAAGCCGTTGCTCTTCTAAAAAATAGTCGCGGTCCGCCGTCATTTTTTCTAACCGGAAGCAACGGAGCGGTTTCAAATTAAAAATTACAAATTAAAAATTAAAAATTTTGGCGTTTGATTTTCAATTTCGCTTCGCGCAATTTTGATAATTACTCCTCAATTTTTAATTTTTAATTTGTAATTTTTAATTTATTTCGGAAACCCGACGGTCTGCACGACGGTGATGATTTGATTCGCGTTCAGTCCCAACGTTTGCGCGAGCGCTTCACGTGGAACCCACGCGCGCACCACCGAATTCAAGTTCGCCGACGCCGCGAACAAATACAAATTCTGCGACACGTAGCCGCTGTCGATATACGCCATATCCCGCCTCTGCGCGTCGGCGCCTTTGAGTTTGTCGAGGTCGGCGACGAGGATAATTTCGACCGTCCCTTGTCCGACGAACGGCTGACCGCCGGTGGCTTTGCGCACGTCGCCGGCGACTAATAAATCTAACGTATTGCCCGCGCGGTTGTAGAAATAAACGCCCGCCGGCAATGCGACGTATAAATCAATTTCCTGAGAATTGGACGCCGTCGGCGCGGTCATTCTGCCGTCTTCGCGATTGATGCCGCTCGCCGCCCAGAGCAAATCGGACAGTTGTTGCAAAGTAAATTCTTTGCCGGCGGCGAAGTCGCGCGACGAGTGCCGGTTCGCCAGCGCTTCGTTGAGCGGCAAGCCGCCGGTTTTCGCCGGCGCGGGCAAAACGAGCGTCTTTTCGGCGTTTTCGCCGGCGGACAACGTCCCGACGAGCGCGAACGCGACCAATAGCAACAGTTTTTTCATAATGTAGCCCTTTCAATAAAAAGAGAAGCGCAAAATGGTAGCGATAGCGGCAGGCGGGGCAACTTTTTTTAATGAGAGTGTATCCTACACTTTTTGTCTCTCACGGAGGGGACGCGGAATAATACCGCTTGAAAATGCTCTATTCAAACCAAGCGAAGCGAAGGTTAGTGTGCTGTCCAAATTTTTTTTGTCCGTTTTCCGGTTCTTTATTTCGTGTAATTCGTGTAATTCGTGGACAAAAAATCTCTCTTTTTTATGCGTAAAAATTCGCGTCTCGTAATTCGTAATTTGTAATCGACTCATTCCACCTCCGGCGCCGGCGGCGCCCCGACTTCCAGCAAGCCGCGCCGCGCTTGGTCGGCGACGCGCCGGGCGCTCGCGTCGGCGGGGTTTTGGTCTAACAACATTTGCGCCTCGTCAAGCGCCGCGCGATAGTTCTGCTCCAATAAAAACAACTCGGCGTTTTTCAGACGGGCGGGGCGGAAATTCGGGTCGTAGGTCAGCGCCAATTGCAAATGTTGCCGCGCCGCCGCGAAACGGTTTTGTTCGAGCAACGTGTTCGCGGCTTCGTATTCGAGCGGCGCGCGCAAGCGCGCCGCTTCCTGCTTGGCGGTTTCGGCTTCCAAACGGGCTTGCGCCGTCGCGAGGTCGCGGCGCGTCAAATCGTGCGCCGCCTGTTGTTGCTGATAAAACCACACGCCCGACGCGACCAACGCCGCGAACGCCCAGCCGGTAAAAAAACTCGCCAATTTGTAATGCCGCACCAAGCGAAACGCCGTTTCCCAAAAATTGCTTTCGCGGTCGAACACCGTTACGCCGTCTAAAAACGCCCGCAAATCGCTCTGAAAATCCAACGCGCTTTGGTAGCGCTCGACCGGCGCGGTTTTCAGCGCTTTCATCGCGATGCGGCTTAATTCGTCGGGAATGGGGCGATGCGGCGAGCGGGCGGACGGCGCCAAAATGTTGCCCTGAATCACGCCGGAGACCATCGCCGATTCCGTCGAAGCCAGCACCGGCGGCACGCCCGTTAAAATTTCGTATAAAATACTGCCCAAGGCGTAAATGTCGCTCCGCTCGTCGAGAGAGTTCAAATCGCCGCGCGCCTGTTCCGGCGACATATACGCCGGCGTGCCCGCCACCGTGCCGCGCCGCGTTCCCCACAGCCGCGAGTTGTTGCGCATCACTTGCAAGGTGTCCGGCAAATTCACTTCCGGCAAATGTTGCGTCGCCGCGTTCATCGTCGCGCGATAGCGGTTGATTTTCAGGCGCGGCGCGGTTTCCGCCGGATTGAAAAATTGCGGCAACGGACGCTGGCGGACATTGCCGCTTTTCGCCAGTCCCCAGTCCATCACCAACACTTCGCCGAAATCGCCGAGCATAATGTTTGCCGGTTTGAGGTCGCGGTGAATGACGCCGCGCGCGTGCGCGTAGGCGACGGCGCTACACACCGCCTCCAAAATTTGTAGCAGGCGCGACAACGAAAACGCCGCGCGCATCGGCGGGTCGCCGAGCCGCAGGAGGTCCAACACTTCTTCAAGCGATTTGCCGCGCACGCGCTTCATCACGAAAAACAGTTTGCCGTCGGCGGTGAAGCCGAGGTCGTGCACGGGGACGATGTTCGGATGTTCCAATTGTCCGGTGAGTTGGGCTTCTTGCAGGAAGCGGGCGAGGTCTTCGTCGGTGGGTTTACTACCTAAAATTTTGACGGCGATTTCTCGGCGGATGTGCGGGTCGTGCGCTTCCAACACTTTGCCCATCCCGCCTTTGGCGATTTCTTCGCCGACGAGGTATTTGGCGACGCGCGGAATGTCGCCGATAATTTTATGGGCGTCGGCGAAAAGCATTTGTTCGTCGGCGGGCGTGACGCCGCTTCGCGTCGCGTCGCGGGACGCTCTGTCGGTCGCCGGCGGCGGGGTTTTCGCGGCGGCTACGACCGTGAACAGCCGCGCGCACCCTTCGCAACGCGCCTTCTGTCCGGCGGCTAACGGACGGATTTGCACCGCTTGGCAGTAGGGGCAGGTCGCGGACATCGGTTCAATTAACAATTAAAAATTCACAATTAAAAATTAAAAATTGATGTTACGCGATTGGTTGCGTTTTGATAATTTATTCCGACAGCCGCGCTGAAAGGGACGCAGTCCCGTAGCGCGAAACATATCAGCCCAGGGTAAGCGACACGCTCTATCGTCGCGCCACCCTGGGTAAAAATGGCACATCAGCGCCATCCGCAATTGGACGGTTCGCCGCGTTGTGGCGAACCGCTCTCGCCGCCGGCGGCGGCGTTTGCCGCCGCAAACCGCGCGGCGGGACTGTCGGATGGTTTTATCAATCAACCGCTACCCAGGGTGGCGGCGCGAAGAACACGCGCCTTACCCTGGGCTGATATGTTTCGCGCCGTTGGCGCGGCTGTCGGAGTTTCTTCAATTTCTTCGTTGCAACCGCGCCGACGCTAATCGCGTAACCTCAGTTCTTAATTGTCAATTGTGAATTGTTAATTGTTAATTGTTAATTGCCTCACAAGCACTCCTCGCCTTTCATCGCGCAAAATTCGCCGCACATCGTGCAGACCTTGTCGTCTTTTTGCGGCAACGCGGACTCGTGCGAGCGCCGCGCCGTTTCCGGGTCGAGCGCCAGCGCGAACATTTTTTCCCAGTCGCCGGCTTTGCGGGCGCGGCTCATCGCGTCGTCGCGGTCGCGCGCGCCGGGGACGCCGTTCGCGATGTCGGCGGCGTGCGCCGCAATCCGCGCCGCGATGACGCCCTCGCGCACGTCGCGCGCTTCCGGCAGGCGCAAATGTTCCGCCGGCGTAACGTAACATAAAAAATTCGCGCCCGCCGTCGCCGCGAGCGTCCCGCCGATGGCGCCGGCGATATGGTCGTAACCGGCGGCAATATCCGTAACTAACGGTCCCAACACGTAAAACGGCGCGCCGCCGCAGGCGACTTTTTCCATTTGCATTTGCGCGACGATTTGGTTGTAAGGCACGTGTCCCGGACCTTCGATGATGACCTGCACGTTTTTCTGCCGCGCCCGTTCGGCGAGTTCGCCGAGGGTGTAGAGTTCCTCGACTTGGGCGCGGTCGCCGGCGTCGGCTAACGCGCCGGGGCGCAGGGCGTCGCCGAGCGACAACACGCAATCGGTCGCGCGGCACATATCAATCACTTCGTCGAAACGCTCATACAGCGGATTTTCCCGCCCGTTGACCAACATCCACCGCGCCAGCAACGACCCGCCGCGGCTGACGACGCCGGCGAGGCGCGGATGTTCGCGCAACCACAGCGCGGCGCGGCGCGTGATGCCGCAATGGACGGTGATGAAATCGACTTTATCTTGGACGTGCAATTCGACCGCTTTCAGCATATCGGCGGCGGTCATTTGGCGGAACGTTTCGCCGCGGGCGAGCGCGAGATGACCGGCTTCATACATCGGCACCGAGCCGAGCGCGACGCGACATTCGGCGCGGACTTGCCGGCGAATGGCGCGCAGGTCGCCGCCGGTCGATAAATCCATCACCGCGTCGGCGCCGGCGGCGACGGCGACGCGCATTTTTTCCAACTCGCCGTCAAGGTCGCCGCGGTCGGGCGAAGTGCCGAAATTGGCGTTCACTTTACACGACAAACCGTCGCCGACGGCGCACGGTTTGTCGCGCGGGAAATCGTGGTTCGCCCACGGCACGACCCACTTGCCGGCGGCGATATTCCGGCGCAATAAATTTATGTCGATATTTTCCGCGTCCGCCGCCGCCTGCAAGCGCGGGTCGGTCTTGCCGCTTTTCGCGATTTCCATTAAGAGCATCAGGAATCTCCAAGACAATTAAAAATTACGAATGAACAATGGTGGAATTTGATTATCAAAATCACCACCCCGTCAGTCCGGCAAACCGCGCCGGACTGCCACCCCTCCGTAGAGGGGAATTTAATTTGCCGCGCTTCGCGCAATTTTTAAGACCAATCCACCGCTCGCCATTCGTAATTTTTAATTCGTAATTGTTTGCGGTCTGGCTTGGACCAAGTAAATTTTATGACCGGCGACGACGCCTTCGAGGTCTTGCGGCTCGCCGAATTCCGCCTCGACGGTCAGCGCGACTTCGCCTAATTTTTGCGCCAGCGTCAGCAGTTTGCCGTCTTTGGCGGAGAGCGCGACCTGCGCGTAATTCACCAATTCCCGCCGCAACGCGCTGTCCTCCGCCACGCGCAAGGCGAACGAATAATCGGCGCACGACCACAATTGCGGCTCGCCGCTCCGCACCGTCAACCGATACGGGCGTCCGGGCTGACGCGCCGACGCCAGCGTTTCGCCCAAGCCGACGGCGAGTTCGACGCTGACTTTTCCGCGCTCGCCCGACACCGGGTCGGCGGAATGTAAAATGAAACAATAGTCCGGTATCAACGTCTCCTGAATGAGCGCCGCCATCGCCACCGCCGCGTGCGGAATCCCCGCGTAGTGGCGGCTCAGCGCCGCGCGTTTCGTCCACAGCGACGCCCAGACGCGCCGAACCGTCGCCGGCAAATCCTCGCCCTTGACGCCGATGACGCTGTCATACAAGCCCGCGCCCGCGAGTTCCTTCAAGTCCTCGCCGTTGGAACTCGACCGCACCGCGAAGCGCGTGTCTTCGCTGAACTGTTCGAGCAACGGCACAAACACCGCGTCCGGCAAATCCGGCAAGTCCAAAATAATTTCCCGCAACACCGGCAACCGCGCCTCGATTTCTTTTTCGCCGAGCATCGCGAGCGATTGCGACAGATGCCGGTATTCCGTGAGCGTGCCGGCGTCGCGCAGACAATTTTCCATCACGCCGAACGGAATGGCAAAAGTCGCCGGCGCCGCCACGCCGCTGATTTTTTTCACCGCCGTTTGCAGGCGCGCGCAATTCGCCGCTTTCGCGCCGCTGTTTTCCCGCGTGATTTCCGCCGCCGTCAACAAACGGAGGTCGCGCGCCCATTCGATTTTCGCCGGCGCCGCCGCGACGACGGCGGTTTCTTTCACCGCGGCGGCGGGCGCGGCTTCTTTGACGGTTACGCCTTGTCCGGTCGCGGACAACGCGACCGTTTTGCCGTCGAGCGCCGTTAGTCGCGCGAAAACGCCCGCGTCCTCGGCGGTGATAAACGGCACGCCCTGCTGACGGGCGCGGATTGCCAAATGCGACAATTGCGGAAGCGGCGCCGCCAAAATGACGCCGCGAATATGGCGCGGAATTTCCTCGTCGCCTTCGGCGAAGTCGAGCCGCGCGATGACGTCTTCGTTATTTAACGGAATGGCGGCGAGCGTTTTCGCGGCGCGCAATTTGCCGGTCGCCGCGCCGGCGGCGATAATTTCCCACGCCGGCAAATGTAAAATTTCCCGCAAATGCGGGAGCGCGAGTTCGGCGGCTTTCGCCGGTTGAAACAACACGCCGGCGCGAAGCGCGCCTTCGGTAAAGGTCGCAATCGCGTGGTCGTCGATATTTAACGCGCGTCCGAGCGCGGTCGCCGCCGGTAAAAACGTCGCGTATAATTTTTCCTGCGCGGTCGCGCAACTCCGCAACAGCCGGTTCAACGTCGCGAGCAACCGCGCCGCCGCGAGCGGTTGTCCGGCGTCGAAATTTTTCCGCCACGCTTCGATTTCCGCCGCCACGCATTGCAAATCCGGCTGGTCGTCTTCGCTCAGCGCCGCGTTGACGATTGCCGCCCGCGCCGCGCCAAACCAGTCGGCGGAGAGCGCCGTCGCGTGATTGAAAAATTCGCTCAACCGCGCGAAGACCAAATTTTCCAAATCGAAATCCGCCATCCGCAAGGTCTGCCGGTCGGCTTTTTCGACCCGTTTCAGCGCGTCGGCGAGTTGCTCGCGCAACGCCGCCGCCGCGACGGCTTGCGCCAACGCCGGACGGGCGTCGTGATAAAACTCGGCGGCGGCGCTCGCCAGCGCCGGAACTTTTTGCGCGGCGGCGCGTAAATGCGCGGATAAGTCCGGCACGTTGAAAAAATCGCGCAACTCGCCGAAAAACACTTTGAACTCGTTGACGAAACTCGCCGCATAATCGGCGTCCGGCGCGGTAATCGCCGCCAAAATTTCCTGCGCCGTTTGCAAGTCCTCCGGTCCCGCCGAGCGGTGCAATTTGTTTTGCAGATTATGTTTAATGCGCTGTTTCATCTCCGCGGGAATGTCGTTGCGGTGGGCGATGTCGCGGATGCGCGTCAGCGGTTCTTTGACCGCGAACGCCGCGGCGTGCGACGGCAAAAACGGATAAATCCGCCGTTTCAGCCACGCGGGGGCGTCGAGCGCGTCGAGCGCGTCCTCGATTTCAATGCCGGCTTGCGCGTGATGATTGGGGCGATAATGCCCGCCGTCCTCGGCGCATTTCAACGCGCCGGTGGCGAGATAGCGCAACAACGCCGCGAGCAACGCCAATTTTTCGACCGTCGGTTTGGCGTCGCCGCACAGCGTGTCGCGCACCCATTGCAACCGCGTGCGCCAACTGGTGTGGCGCCCCATCGCCGCGACGATGGCGCGGAGAAAATCGCTCTCCGGCAACGCGGCGATTACTTTTCGCTCGCTTGCGCCGCTTGCGCTTGCGCCGCTTGCGGTTGCGCCGCTGGTCGGCGCGTTATTTACGGGGGCGCTAATTTCCTCGCGCGGCGCGGCGGGAGGCGTCGGCGTCTCATCATTATTATTGTCGCTGGCGGATGACGTAGTTGTCGAAGCGGACAGGGCAGAGGACGGAGCGGCGGAGACGCGCGAATTTTCGGCACTGCCGACTGCCGACTGCTCACTGTCCACTGCCGACTGCCGACTGCCCACTGCGTTAACGTAAGCCGTGAAAGTCGTCGCGTCGTTATGCGCGTCGCGGACGGTCGCCCGTTCGCGGAAAAAATTCTTTAAGCGGACAAAGGCGCGGTCGAGTTGGTCGGGCGGTTGCGGGAATTGCTCTAAAATCACGCTACCGGAAAAATTCTTTTGCGCGAGAAATTGCACCGCCAATTTAATACCGTGGTCGTCTTTGGCGGACGGTCCGGTGAACAGCGTCAAATGCGAATCGATTTCGCCCCAGTTCTCGTGCGCGTGGACGTGGAAAATCCGCGCGTTTGCCGGCAACTCGTTGAGGAAGCGCATATAGTCGTTGCGCGTGTAGGGGTTGCAGTTGGCGTGTCCGAGGTCGAGCGTCATGCCGAGCGCGGCGCCGCGCGGGTGTTTTTCGAGTTCGCTGAAAAATTTCTGAAAATGCGCGGGCGAATGTTGCGGCGTGTTTTCGACGGCGAGCGCGACGGCGGGATAATTTTGCGCCAGCGGCGCGATTGCCGCGACGAACGCCGGAATGTCGTTGATTTCGGGGCAGAGGTGCGCGACGACGACGGGGGCGGCGATTTCTTCGGCGAACTGGCAGGCGTCGTGCAACGCCAACGCGCCGGCGGCGACGCGCGGGTCGGCGTCCCAGCGGGCGTGGACGGAAAAGCGTATTTTCCCCGCGCCGGACATCTCTTTAAGGAACGCGCGTTGCGGCGGCAAACAGTGCGAAAACGTCCAGCCGCGCCCGTCGCCGTCGTCGGCGAACCACTCGAAGGCGGAAAAGTCGTGTTGCAACGCATACGCAAACGGCGCGAGTTCGTCGGCGCAATACTTGGTCGTTTGATTGCCGATGGCGATTTCCATTGATAGTCGTCTCCGAGGTTGGCAGTCGTTCGGGAAAGCGGCAGTATAAGCGGAGCGCGGGGAAAATTTAATAGAGTTGTTCGGAGAAATACCAAAGTTTTCCGTCCCGCCGCTTCGCGGCATAAAGGGGAGTTAAGGGGTTTAAGATTTCTAAGATTCTTAAGGGGCTTAAAAAACTTAGAATCTATCCGAATATCGAACTAATCGGCTGTTTGCCCCGTTAGGGGCAATCTGTCGGTAGAAACGCCGCCGCCATAAAGTCGCGTCCCGTTAGGGACGCAATGCCGGTCTAATTATCACTAACCGACATTCCGTCCCT
>JAISJR010000067.1 GCA_031261425.1 Planctomycetota bacterium | reverse complement strand
CACGAATTAGACGAATTAACACGAATTTTTGTCCGTTTTTCGGCTCTTTAATTCGTGTAATTCGTGTAATTCGTGGACAAAAAAATCTCTCTTTTTTATTCGTAAAAATTCGCGTCTTTGGGTTGACCGCGTAACACGAGTTATTGATACGAATATCGTTATTGACGCCATCGCGTCACGGGTTTCGTTTAACGTCGCGGCGGAAGAAATAATGTTGCTGATGTCGCGCCAACAGTTGACGGCGGCAATCACCGCTAGCACCGCTAGCGATATTTACTATCTTTCCCGCAAACATCTAAAAAGCGCGGTCGTTACCGCGCGGCACTTGCAAAAATTATTTTCGCTCATTGAAATCATCGCGGTTGATAAGACCGACTGTCTCGCCGCTTTTGCCACCGGCGTTGCCGATTATGAAGATTCGCTGTTAGTGGTTGGCGCGGCAAAATGGAACGCCGACTATATCGTTACCCGCAACGTCAAAGATTTTTCCGCGTCGCTGGTTGTCGCCATAACGCCGACGGATTTTTTGCTAAAATGGGACGGTGAATAATTAATGGATTTATTTCACGCGCCAAATTTCAACGCGGTGAAGAAAGCGAAATGGAGGAGAAAAAATGGCTACGGTCGCGTTGACGGCGGAAAATCAAATCACCATACCGCAAAGTATGATTGATGATTTAGGGCTTAAATCCGGGCAGATGTTGGAGGTTATGGCTTACGGCAAGTGCATTGAACTTGTCCCGCTACAACCGTTAAAGAATTTGCGGGGTTTTTTGGGCGAAATGAACACGACGATTGAGCGTGAAGGACATTCGCGATGAATATCGTTGATTCGTCGTGTTGGATTGAGTATTACGCGACCGGCGACCTTGAAAAAGAAATCGTCGAGACGATTGAGGCGGTCGCGGAACTGCTGGTTCCGTCCATCGTGGTTTATGAAGTTTTCAAGAAGATATTGGCGGATAAAACTCATTACGACGCTTTGGCGGCAGTGGCGCATCTGCGTCGCGGAAAAATTATCGACTTAAACGAAGAATTGGCGCTAATCGCGGTGAACGCCAGCCGCAAACACCGGTTGCCGTTAGCCGATAGCATTATTTACGCGACCGCCCAAAAACACCACTGCGCCTTATGGACAAAAGACCGGCATTTTGCCGGATTAGAGTGCGTGCGTTACTTTGCCAAATCGTAAATGGTCGCGGCGGTCAATGACGCCGACGGTTATATTGAGATTACCATCTGCCATCCCGACGAGGTGCCGCAATGAATATCACCGTTGCCAATCCGGTTGAAGACGAAATCGACGCTATCCGCGATAAGATTTACGAGAATATCAAAGATATGACGCCGGACGAAAGGACGGCATATTTTCGCCGCCGCACCGAGCCGGTAATTAAACAATACCATTTGAAAATGGCGCCCGCCGGTATGGGGCTGTCGCCGGAACAACGGCGGCGGAATAAAATTCGTCATTTGGTCAAAAAGAAAATTGACGAATTGAGCGACCAAATTTACCGCCCGTTGGCGGAAATGTCGGAGTCGGAGGTTACCGTTTATTTGCGACAAAAAATGACGCTGACGCTTCAATAATTCATTAAATTCGCGGATAAATCGTCGAACCATTCTTAGCAAATCTACCTATGGAATTTCTCGCCGACCTCAAATCGTTGTTTAGTTTCGCGCACGCCAATTGGCACCTCGCCGCGATTGAAATTTTTCTTATCGTCGCGATTGCCTACGCCGTTTTACGAATGTTGCGCGGCACGCTCGGCGCGGAAATCGCCCGCGGCGCCGTGTTGTTGATGGTTACGTTTATCGTCGGTCTTTACGCCTCTAAATTCTTCAATCTCGGCAACCTGCAAGCCATTCTCGAAAGTTTGGTCGGCGTTTCGCTGTTCGCGCTGGTGGTGATTTTTCAGCCGGAAATTCGCCGGTTGCTCGTGCGCATCGGCGAATCCGCCAGTAGCGACGCGAAGCGCAAAACCCTCAATCTCGCCAAGGAAATCACCGAATCCGCGTTTCACATCAGCGAACTCAATCAAATCGGCGCGCTCATCGTCGTCGAACGCAAATCGCAAACCGGCACGTTTATCGAAAGCGGCGCGCCGGTGGACTCGCTAATCAGCGCGCGCGTGCTGAACACGATTTTCACGAAAAATTCGCCGTTGCACGACGGCGCGACGATTATCAAAAACGGGCGGATTGCCGCGTCGCATTGCTTGTTGCCGCTGTCGGAAAACGTCGAGGTCTGCCGCGGACTCGGCACGCGCCACCGCGCCGCCGTCGGTTTAAGCGAAATCACCGACGCCATCGCGGTCATCATCTCCGAAGAAACCGGTCGCGTCTCGGTGGCGATGGGCGGACAATTATCGCCGCCGTTGGATTACGAGGGCTTGTTGAAATTATTGACGAAAGAATTGGCGGAAACCGCGGTCGGCGAACCGGAAGGAATTAAGAATTGAGAGTTAAGAGTTGAGAGATTAGAGTTGAGCGGAGGTCGCGCTTCGCGCCTTATTAAAATAAAAAATAACTCCTCGCTCCACTCTAACCTCTAAACTCTCCACTCTAAACTCTCAACTCTCCACTCTCAACTCTAAAAAAAAATGATTCCGCAAAACTCGTGGTGGCGAAAAATTATCCGTTCCGTTGACCTGACGACGCTGATTTTTTCCGTCGTGATTGGCGTGTTGGTGTGGTTTTACGTCAGTTCGCGGCGGACGGCGACGCGGGAGATTTCCGTGCCGGTCGAAATCGCGTTGCCGGACGGCTGGACGCTCGACGGACGCGCGCCCGCTCCGCGCGACCTGGTCCTGCACGGCTCGCACCAGCAGGTCGAGCAAATCGTCCCCGGTGAAATTAAATTTGTCGCCGCCATCGACGCCGCCGAAGGAATTGCGGCGCCGGTGCGCGACATCGACCTGCATCTGACCCGCGACGACTTGTCGGGGCTGACGCGCGAGGTCGAGGTTACGGCGATAAAAAACGCGGATTTGCATTTGCGTCTGGTGCGGCAAGTCCGCCGCTATTTGCCGGTCGAATTGGATTTTACCGGCGCTTTGCCGGCGGGCTACGCGCTCAAAAGTTACAACCTCTCGCCGCAGAACATCGCCGTCGTCGCGCCGATGAATTATTTTACGCCCGACCTCGTCATCAAAACGCAACCGGTCGATTTGAGCAATCGCACGGCGTCGTTCGTCACCTACACCAACGCTTTGCCGCTGATAATTAACGACCGGCGGTTTAATTTCAGCGACGCGATTATGGCGCAGGTCGCCGTCGCCGAAACGCCGTCGCAAAAAACGCTGAACAACGTGCCGGTCGCCGTCCTGACGCCGGTCAACGGTCAAACCGGCGGCAGGATTTCGCCGGCGCAGGTTACGGTGAAAATCGACGGTAGCGAAATCGCGCTCGGTTTGTTGGGCGCCGGTCAAATCACGGTGTTCGTCGATGAGCGGGATTTGCGCGGCAACGGCGCGCAAAAGTTGAAATGCCGCGCCATCGCCAACGACGCTTACCAAGTGCGGGAAATCACGCCGGCGGAAGTCGAATGGTCGCCGCCGGAAAGCCACCAATTGCTCTCGCCGCAAAATAGCGGATTTTGAAGCGAGAGAGTTTAGAGTTGAGAGTTGAGAGTTTAGCAGAGGTTGCGCTTCGCGCATTATTAAAAAATAACTCCTTCGCTAAACTCTAAACTCTAAACTCTAAACTCTCGCAGTAACCGGTTGCGCCCGTCGTCTAACACGATAAAATTCTTTCTCGCTTACTTTTCCCTATTTTGCAAAAGGAGATGACGATGAGTTACGCTATTGGCGCCGACTGTGTGGCGTGTGGCGCGTGTGAAAGCGCGTGTCCGGTGGAAGCGATTAGCGAAGGGTCGCCGTATAAAATTGACGGCGAAAAATGCGTCGATTGCGGCGCGTGCGCCGGTCAATGCCCGCAAGAAGCGATTAAACCCGCCTAAATCGGAGTTGCGAGTTAAGAACGAGCGGGCGCGGCACGGTAGGGGCGAAAATTTTCGCTCCTATATTTTTTTTAGGGTTGACCTAAATAACGCGGTTATTGGGTTCGTCTAAATTATCATTGCGTTCTTACGCGCCGGAGTCCTTTTTTATGCGGCAAAAAATTCGCGCTTATCAGGGGAAAATTTTAATCGCCGTCGCCGCGTTGTTGTGGCTGGGCGTCGCCGCCGCGAGCGCGCATAAATGTTTTTATCCGCCGGCGAGCGGGCGCACGGTGTTTCACACGTTTGTCGGTGCCGCTGAAAGTTTCAAGAACGGCGAATCGCCGTATTTCCCGTTGGAGCGCGGCTATCAATACAGTCCCGCGTTCGCCGCCGCGCTGACGCCGCTCGCCTATTTGCCGCCGCCGTTCGCCGCGCTGACGTGGAGCGTCCTCAACCTCGCCGTCCTGTTTCTCGGCGCTTATTTTTTCGCCCGCCGCTTTCTCGCGCCGCCTCGACGCGCGTGGTTTTTAATCGCGATTATCCCGCTCGCGTGGGAAGGAATTTACGTTTATCAAAGCAATCCGCTCCTCGGCGGCTTATTGATGCTCGGCGCGGTCGCCGTCGCCAACGGCAAATTCTGGCGCGGCGCCGTCGCGTTGCTGATTCCGGGCATCGTCAAAATCGCGCCGTTCTGTTTCCCCATTTTGACGGCGGCGGTTTTTCCGCGCCTGTCGTGGCGCTATGCGGTCGTGGTCGCCGCTCTGCTCGGCGCGTTATGTTTATGGGTCGAACCCGCCTATCTGCTCGATTGTTTTCGCGGCTGGTTCGCCGTCATCAATCACAAAGCCGATATGCCGTATTTCCACGATATGTTCGGCTTGTATCAATACGTAACCACCGGCGTCATTCCGCACCGCGAGCGGATTTACGATATGCGCGTTTATCGCGTGGCGCAACTCGCGGCGGCGGGTTTGGCGTTTTTCGCGGTATTAAAAGTCGCTTATCGGGGGGGGGGGGATAAAAGCGAGGCGACGGTTTTCGCTTACGCGGCGGGCGCGTGGTGGCTGACGTTATTCGGACCGTCCACCGAAATCGCGACGCTGTCGATGATGGCGGGCGGCTTCGCGTGGTCGATGTTGGCGGCGAAAGGGCAACGCGGTTTTTACTGGGCGCTCGCGGCTTACGTTTTGGCGGCGCTCGGCGCGAGCGGCGATTTGGAATGGCACCTCCGCCGCTGGTTCATTGACTACCAAAACCCTACGAAAATTTTATTGCCGCTCGGCGGCATCGCGTGGGGCGTGTGGCTGTTCGGCTTTCGGCTGAAAGAGCAATTAAAAATTAACAATTAACAATTAACAGTTAAAGAGCGGAGTTACACGCAAAAAAAAAAGAACCACGAATGAACACGAAAAGAACTTAACACGAATTAACACGAATTAGACGAATTAACACGAAACCGAGCGAAGCGAAGGTTAGTGTGCTTTCCCAATTTTTTTGTCCATTTTCCGGCTCTTTATTTCGTGTAATTCGTGTAATTCGTGGACAAAAAAATCTCTCTTTTTTCTTCGTAAAAATTCGCGTCTTTTTGTTGACCGCGTAAGTCGAGTTAAAAATTTTGGAATAATTATCAAAATTGCGCGAAGCGATTTTGAAAATCAAACTCCACCATTGTTAATTGTGAATTGTTAATTGTTAATTGCTCTGCCACTTTTCCCTTTTCCCTTTTCCCTTATATTCGTTGCTCGTCAATTCTCGAACGGGAAAAATTATGAGTCCTTCCGCATTTATCGCTCTCGCCGACGGCACGGTTTTTTACGGGAAACCGGTCGGCGCGGCGGTCGATACTCTCGGCGAAGTCGTTTTCAATACCGGTATGACCGGCTATCAGGAAATCATTTCCGACCCGTCCTACGCCGGACAAATCGTCGCGCTCACCACCGCCGAAGTCGGCAATTACGGGTGCAATCCCGACGATATGGAATCGCGCCAATTGTTTTTGCGCGGTCTGCTCGTGCAACATCTCAATCCGCCGTCGAATTTCCGCGCCGCGCAAGCGCTCGACGAAATGTTGCGCGCCCAGCAAATTCCGGCGCTGTCCGGCATCGACACTCGCAAACTCACGTTGTTGTTGCGCTCCGCCGGCACGATGAAAGCGTTTATCCATTGCTCGGACGCAAACATTTCCGTCGCCGACGCCGTGGCGCGCGCCCGCGAATGGGAGGGCTTGGACGGGCAGGATTACGCCTCGCGGGTCAGCGTCGCCGCGCCGTATCAATGGAACGAAACCGGCGACCTGAAAATCGTCGCCTACGATTTCGGCGTCAAATTCAACATTTTGCGCGAACTGTCCGCCGCCGGAATGCAAGTAACCGTCGTGCCGGCGGGGACGACGGCGGACGCGGTCTTGGCGCTGAAGCCGGACGGCGTATTTTTGTCGAACGGTCCCGCCGACCCGTCCGCCGTAACCGGCGCGATTGACGCGGCGAAAAAATTGAGCGGCAAAACGCCGCTGATGGGCATTTGCTTGGGACACCAAATTATCGGTTTGGCGCACGGTTGCCAATGCCGCCGGTTGAAATTCGGACATCACGGTTGCAATCATCCGGTGAAAAACGAGCAAACCGGACAGGTCGAAATCACCAGCCAAAATCACAATTACGAGATTCACGCGCTCCCGGGGACGTTGGAACAAACGCACGTCAATCTCAACGACCGCACCGTCGAAGGTCTGCGCCATAAAACCGAGCCGGTTTTTTCGGTGCAATACCACCCCGAAGCCGCGCCGGGTCCGCACGACGCGCGCTACCTTTTCCGGCAGTTTCGCGAGTTGATAACCAACGCCTGATTGGACAATTACGAATGAAACATTACAAATTACGAATAAACGGCGGTTGCTCTATTCAATTGCCACGCGCTTTAGCGCGTGGTTAGCGTTCCCTCTAAATAATGGGCTTTAGCCCAAATAAACCATTCGGCTAAAGCCGATGGAATAAGGCAACATTTTTATTTTGGGCTAAAGCCCATTTCTTTTTTTGACCGCCGACCACGCCCTAAAGGGCGTGGCAATTTGGAAAGCACACTAACCTTCGCTTCGCTCGGTTTGAATAGAGCCGCCGCGATTGAAAACAAATCTATTATTCATTCGTAATTCGTAATTTTTAATTCGTAATTATTTATGACTCCCCCCCCCCCCGAAAAAAATGTCCGTTATCGCGCTATCGCAGATTATTTTGCCGTGCTATTGCGGCGAGACGCATTGCGTCCGCGACCCGCGCGTTAAGACCTATTTGCGGTGCCGCCGGTGCGGCGCGTATCTGCTGTATGAATGTGACGGGCGCGGCGAACACCGTTTGCGCGGCTTGACCGGCGAGCGTTTGCTGACCGAACCGGAAATCGTCGTCGGGCAAAACGGCGACTGGAAAATCAATCATCCGTCGCTGTCGCGCCGGCATTGCCAACTAACGCTCGCCGGCGACGCCTACGAAATCACCGACCTCAACAGTCGTAACGGCACGTATGTCAATAACGAGCGGATTTACGCCGCGCCGCGCCGGTTGGACGGCGGCGATTTGGTGCGTTTGGCGGATTTAACTTTCCGCTATTTGTCGCCGAAAATCGGCGGCACGGTCGCTCCGCTCACGCCCAATGATTTGCTCGGCACGAAATTGGATTTGCCGGAAGCGGCGCTTGATTACGACGACCGTCTGCTCGGCAAAACGCTGAACGGTTATCGTTTAAGCGGCTTGTTGTCGCAGGGCGGCATGGGGCGGTTGTATTTCGCGACGAACGAAGCGGGCGACAGCCGCGCGGTGAAAGTCATTCTGCCGCGCGGTCAGAGCGACGGCGACGACACCACGACCGCCGGCGACCGCTTGCAACGGTTTATCCAAGAGATGGCGTTGAGCATCGAATTGCGCCATTCGCATATCGTCGCGTGTTACGACATCGGGCAACTCGGCACGGTGTTGTATATTCAAATGGAGTATTTCACCGGACGGAATTTGCGCCGGTGGTTTGCCGAACGCCCCGCGACGCCGGAACAGGTGATTGCCATCGGCGCGCCGGCGGCGCGGGCGCTCGCCTACGCGCACCGGCAGGGCGTCATTCACCGCGACATCAAGCCGGAAAACATTATGTATCGCGACGACGGCGTGGTGAAAGTGATTGACTTCGGCATCGCCAAAGCGGTCGCCGCCGCCGAGGCGGTCCTCCGCGCCGACGAAACGCGCGAAACGGTGCATCTCGGCACCTTGCGCTATATGGCGCCGGAGCAATTGGACGCCGCCGGCAAAGTGTCGCCGCAGTCGGATATTTACTCGCTCGGCGCGACGCTGTTTTTTTGCTTGGCGGGCTGTTCGCCGTATGAAAACAGCGACGACGGCGCGGATTTACGCGCGGCGATGACGCGCGAGCCGGCGGACATTACGCGGTTTTGCAAAGGCGTGCCGGCGAAATTGGCGGACGTGATTAACACCGCGCTGGCGACCAAGCCCATTTTCCGTTTTGGAACCGCCGAAGAAATGGCGGCGGCGTTGGAACAGGCGCGGTAAGACGGCGAATTAATCCGAAATTTATTTTACCGGCGAGAACGGCGGGCAATCCCGCCGTTCTTTCTTTTTGATTACGGTTAAGTTTTTTCGTGGGATTTATTCGATAACCTCAAACAATTACCAATTACGGATTACGGATTATGAATTGGACTTAGAAATTGCGCGAAGCGAATCTTTGACCGTCAATCTCCGACAGCCGCGCTGAAAGCGCAACATATATCAGCCCAGGGTAAGGCACACGCTCTACCGTGCCGCAACCCTGGGTTTAATTGGCGCATCAGCGCCAACCGCAATTGGACGGTTCGCCGCGTTTTGGCGAACCGCTTTCGCCGCCGGAGGCGGCGTTTGCCGCCGCAAACCGCGCGGCGGGACTGTCGGATGGTTTTATCAATCAACCGCTACCCAGGGTGGCGCGACGATAGAGCGTGTCGCTTACCCTGGGCTAATATGTTTCG
>JAISJR010000081.1 GCA_031261425.1 Planctomycetota bacterium | reverse complement strand
TGCCCCGTTAGGGGCAATCTGTCGGTAGAAAACCGCCGCCATAAAGTCGCGTCCCGTTAGGGACGCAATGTCGGTCTAATTATCACTAACCGACATTCCGTCCCTACGGGACGGATTTTTTTCGGGTGGCTTTTTCTACCGACATTTCGTCCCTACGGGACTGCGTCCCCTATCGGGACGACGCTCGTTGATAATAGGAGCGCGGCGTTGCCGGAAAGCGAACGCTCTCTAATTCCCACCCGCCTTTTCCAAGCCCTCCACCAGCACCGTGAGGTTGGTGGTGAATAATTTTACCGCGATGGTCAGCAAAATTATTCCCGACAGTTTTTCAATCGAGGAAATCACGCCGGAGCCGCAATGTTTGGCGATGCGGTCAACCGACGCCAACACGACATAAACGACGACCGCGTTCACCGCCAGCGCGAGCAAAATGTTGACCGGCGCATATTGGGCGCGAATGGCGACAATCGTGGTGATGGTGCCGGAGCCGGCAATCAGCGGAAAAACCACCGGCACCATCGTCGCGTCCTCGCCCGTCTGCGCGGTCTGGCGCGGACGCCCGATGTCGATGTCCATCGTCATACCGATAGCGATGATAAAAAGGATTATCGCCCCCGCGACCGCGAACGACTCGATATTCACGCCGAACAAATGCAAAAACGCCTCGCCGCCGTAAAAAAACACGACACAGGTAATCAGCGTCGCCAACGCGACTTTGCCGGGGTGAACGACTTTCCCCGCCGCGCGCAAATTAAGCACCACCGGCACCGTGCCGAGCGTGTTCATAATCGCGAACAAAATCACCAGCGCGCTGACGAACTGCTGAATGTCGAAATCGGCAAACATCGGACTCTCCGTAAATTACCGCGCCAAAAACAATTTCGCGTATTCCTTTTCGACGAAGCGGTCGGTCATACCGGCGAGGTAATCGGCGATGCGGCGGTCGCGGGCGACGGCGTCCGCCGCGCGATATTTTTTCGGCAACAGCCGCTCGTCGGCGCGATACGTCGTCAGCAACGCCCGCAAAAAAAGTTTCGCCTTCGTCATCATCGCCTCGACCGTCGGACTGGCGTAAAAATTCTCTTGCAGAAATTTTTTCATCTCCCGCGTTTGCGCCTGCATTGGCGGCGACGGCGTTACCAACGGCTCGGCGCAGGCGCGCACCGCTTCGACGCCGTCGATGTTAAACCGGCGCAAATTCTCGCGCGTCGTCGTAATCACGTCGTCCGTCAACCGGTCAATCAACCGGCGCACCGTAACAATCCGCCGCATTTTCGGCGACGAGGCAGCCGTCCCCGCGGCGGCGCGCGCGACGCGCCATAATTCGACCGTCATTAAATCCGCTTCGTTAATCACGCCGCTGTAAAGCCCGTCGTCCAAATCGTGATTGTTATACGCGATGCCGTCGGCGACTTCGACAATTTGTTGTTCCAACAAGCCGTTGCCCGCGGCGCGAAACTCGGCAAATTCCGGCAATTCTAACGCCGGCGACAGATGGCGGAAAAATCCTTCGCGCGTTTCAAACGTCAAATTCAGCCCGCAAAAATCCGGGTAGCGCTCTTCCAAAAAATCGACCACGCGCAAACCGTGCGCGTTGTGGTTGAAGCCGCCCTGCGCCGCCAAAAATTCGTTTAAGACGCGCTCGCCGGTGTGACCGAACGGCGAATGTCCGACATCGTGCGCCAGCGCCAGCGCCTCGGTCAAGTCCTCGTTGACGGCGAGCGCCCGCGCAATCGACCGCGCGATTTGCATCACTTCCAACGTGTGCGTCAGGCGCGTGCGATAAAAATCGCCGCCGTCGTTGGCGAAGACCTGCGTCTTGTATTCGAGCCGCCGGAAAGCGCTACAATGAATGACGCGGTCGCGGTCGCGCTGATACGGGGCGCGATATTGGTGTTCCGGTTCGGCGTGGCGGCGTCCGCGACTGAGTTCGTCGCGCATCGCGTAAGGGGCGAGGGGCATTGTTTGGTCTCTTTCCCGAGAGAATTACTCGGTAGCGTTGTGATGACGAATGACGGTTGCGTAATTTCATAATTTTTAACTCGACTTACGCATTCAACAAAAAGACGCGAATTTTTACGAATAGAAAAAAGAGATTTTTTGTCCACGAATTACACGAATTACACGAAATAAAGAGCCGAAAAACGGACCAGAATTCGTGTTAATTCGTCTAATTCGTGAAAATTCGTGTTGAGTTCTTTTCGTGTTTATTTGTCCACGAATTACACGAATTACACGAAATAAAGAGCCGGAAAACGGACAAAAAAAATTTGGAAAGCACACTAACCTTCGCTTCGCTCGGTTTCGTGTTAATTCGTCTAATTCGTGAAAATTCGTGTTAAGTTCTTTTCGTGTTTATTCGTGGCTTCTCTTTTTTTGCGCGTAACACGAGTTTTTAATTCGTCATGGTCATCGTCATTCTCAAAAAAAACGATGGTGGCGCAATTGTTCGCGCCGCCATCGTTGATGTATGAACCGCCGGAGGAGAGGAGAAATCAAATTTTCATTTCGGCGACGACCCAGTCGTGGAGCGTGGTCGGCGGCACGTGGACGTGGTATTTTTGGCGCATTTGGAAAGTCGCTTTTTCGAGCGTCAAGTCCTGCTTGTTGACCAAGTCAACGGCGGTGCGGCGGACGCGGTTGGTGAAGCGCCCCGACGGCAACGCGAGGTGGTCCATCGGCAACGAAAAATGGCGGCGGCAGGTCGAGCAGAAGTGTTTGGAATAAATTACTTCCAAAATCGTCGGCGAACTGATGCCCACTTCGCGCAACCGGCGATGTCCGATAGAGTGGCGCTTGCCGACGGCGCCGCAACGCGGGCAGACGGCGGTCTTGCGCGACAAGTTGATTTTGCGGACTTTGATGCCCCGTTGCGGGGCGGCGACAACAAGATTTTCAGACACGACTGACTCCTCAACCGAGCCGGCTCATGACCGGCAACCAATCAATCAACTAAAATTTCTGCGCTGGTTTATCGGTCAACGGTTGGCGTTGAATTAAGTTATTTCACTTTTTTACGGAAATTTCGCCGAATTTTTTTTCGGACAACATTGGCGCGAGCAACTTCTCGCCCGCCGATTGAACCGGGTTTTCTCGCGGTTAGAATGGTCGCGCATTATGGAAATTATTTTTAACGGTAAAAAAACGCTTTGCCCCGACGGCTTGACGCTTGCCGCGTGGCTCGCCGACCGGCGCGTTGACGCGCGGGTCAATATCGTCGAGCGCAACGGCGAGGTCTGTCGCGACGCCGTTCTCGCCGACGGCGACGAAATCAATCTCTATCGCGTCGTCGCCGGCGGATAGGGGCGGGCGCGTGGCGAACAGTGGACAGCGGACGACGGGCGGCTACCTTTCAACAATTAAAAATTCAAAATTAAAAATTAAAAATTGAGGAGTTAATTATCAAAATTGCGCGAAGCGATTTTGACCATCAAACTCCTCAATTTTTAATTTTTAATTTTGAATTTTTAATTGTTCTTTACTTCCAACTTCACGGTCAAACAGGTCAAAGCCAATGCCCGCGTCAATTTCCTACTACTGCTACAAGAACGGTTGGCTACACGGACCGGCGGAAGCCGCGCATTGGGTCGAAATGCTGAACCAAGGCGACTTGCCGCCGGACGCGCCGTTTTGCTCGCCGAACGGCGGCGCGTGGCTGTCCGCCGCGTATCTGACGCAAATCGCCCGCCAAAAAATCGACGACACCGCGCCGCCGCCGATGCCGTATGCCGCCGCCGGACGTTTGCCGCCGGTGCATTTGTTGTTGGTGTTGCGCCGCGCCTACGACCAGGGGACGCTGACCCGCGAACAGTGCGAGCGGTGCAACGGCGAACTCGCCGGCGCGCCGCCCGAAATCGAACATCTCGCCGATTATTTGCGCCGCCGCGGCGTTATCACCGCCGGACAAGCCGACGACTGGTCGCGCCGTCTGCGCTTCGACAACAACCTGAAAGTCATCGGCGGCTATGAAATCCTCGAAGAACTCGGCACCGGCAAAATCACCACGACTTTCAAGGCGCGGCAAACGCAGTTGGACCGCATCGTGGCGCTGAAAGTTTTATCGTCGCGCTACGCCAACGACCAGCATTTCATCAAACGTTTTGCCAGCGAGGCGCGGCTCGCGGCGAAACTCGAACACCCCAACATCGCCTCGCTTTACGCCGTCGGCGTGGACGGGAGCGTCCGCTATATCGCGATGGAATACGTTGACGGCTTGACGCTAGCGCAAGCGATTAAAAGCCGCGGCGCCCTGCCGGAAGCCGAAGCCATCGACTACGTCCGGCAAATTTGCGTGGCGCTGGACTACGCCTACGGACATGGCATCGTCCATCGCGACATTTCCAGCAAAAATATAATGATTACCCGCGCCGGTCATTCCAAACTGATTGACTTAGGGTTGGCGAAAGACCGCAACACGTCAATCTCTTCCGACACCGGCACCGGCGTCGAAGGCACGCCCGCCTACATTTCGCCGGAACGCGCCCTCGACCGCAACAACATCGACATTCGCAGTGATATTTACTCGCTCGGTTGCGTGTTTTACGAAATGCTGTGCGGGGCGCCGCCGTTTGTCGGCGAGTCGGCGCTCGACACGATTGCGATGCACTTGCGGCAGACGGTGCCGGAGGTCAGCGCGCCGAACGTGAGTATGGGGGCGCGCGCCGTCATTCGTAAGATGACGCGGCGCGAACTTTCCGCGCGCTACCAGTCGGCGGCGGATTTGTTGCGCGACCTCAACGACATTCAGCACGTCTCCGCTTGCGCGCCGTTCAATCCGGCGAGCGAAGCGCCGCTGGAGCAACAGTTGGCGAAGTGCCGCGAGACGAACAAAATCGAATTGGCGTTGCCGGGCGACGGGCGCGAGTATTTGCGCGTCATCGGCGAAGAGATTGACCGGCGGCTCGAAGCGGAAAACGCGCCGCCGGATTTTCAGGGCTTCGTGCAATCGACGTTCGCGGAACTGACGGAAAACGCTTTCGCGCACGGCGTCGAGGACGGCAAGGGAATGGTCTATGTGCGGATGGAATTTAATCCGCATTTTTTCCGCTTGGAAGTCGAAGACAGCGGCGAGGGCTTCGACGCGAAAAACGTGTTGCGACAACTGCGCGTCGCGGCGGCGGCGATGCGCGCGCCGTCGGATTCGCGCGGACTGATGCGCGTCCAGCAGGTCGCGGATTTGTTGGAATACAATCGCAAAGGCAACAAAGTCAAAGCGGTGATTTATCGCCGCCACGACGCCAAAGAAATGAGCGCGGAAAAACGCGACGCGGTGTTGCATATCGAAGTCGCCGGCAAGGGGAGCGTGGCGACCAACGAACAGTTCCGGCGATATGTCGATAATTATCGCGAAACGGGCAACGTCTGCGTGTCGGTGCTGGTGAATTGGGTGAGTTCGGTGTTCGTCGGCTCGTTGCTGGCGCTGGCGGAAAAAGTCGAAGCGTCCGGCGGAAAATTGGCGGTGTTCGTCGAACAGCCGAGTTGCCTGCTGGTGATGGAACAACTCGGCGTTACCGAATTCGTCAAGGTCTATCCCACGCTCGTCGCCGCGATGGAAGCGGTGGGAAGCGAAGCGGCAATTAACAATTAACAATTAAAAATTAACAATTAACCTTAGCGGTGGCTCTATTCAATTGCCACGCCTTTTGTGGCAATTGAATAGAGCAACCATATTTGGCAACAACTCCAATTTCAAACTCCACCATTTTTAATTTCTAATTTGTAATTTTTAATTCCTCAAAAATGGAGGCGCCGCTATGCCGACCAATCCTAATCATCACGTGGCGATACACGGGCATTTTTATCAGCCGCCGCGCGAAAATCCGTGGCTCGGCGTGATTGAAGAGCAAGAATCCGCCGCGCCGTATCGCCATTGGAACGAGCGCATCAACGCCGAGTGTTATCAGCCGCTCGCCGGTAGCGCCGTCGCCAACGCCGACGGCAAGGTCGAGGATTTGTTCAATTGCTACGCGCATCTGTCGTTTAATTTCGGACCGACGCTCCTCGCCTATCTCGCCAAAGACGACCCCGACACGGTCGCCGAATTGCGCGCCGCCGACGCCATCGCCCGCCAAACGTATCAGGATTGCGGCTCGGCAATCGCGCAGGCGTATAACCATCCGATTCTGCCGTTGTGCGACAGCGCCGACCGCCACACGCAAATTCTCTGGGGCTTGCGCGAATTTGCCTTTCGCTTCGGACGCCCCGCCGACAGCATCTGGTTGTCGGAAACCGGCATCAATATGGCGACGGCGCGGGCGCTGATTGATTACGGCGTCAAGTTCGTCATCTTGTCGCCGTTGCAGGCGAGTTACTGCCGGCGCTTCGGCGAAAGCGAATGGACCGGCACGATTGACGGCGCGATTGACACCCGTTGTCCCTATCGCCTCTTTGAGGTGGACGGCGCGGGGCGGACGCATTTCGACCGTTATCTCGACATTTTCTTTTACGACAAAGTTCTCTCGACGAAGGTCTCGTTCGAGCATTTGCTCAACAACGCCGACCGCTTGCAGGAAGAATTTGAGCAACGGCTCGCGCCGGACGCGACCCTGCCGCAAATCGCCGTCATCGCCACCGACGGCGAAATCTACGGGCATCATGAAAAATACGCCAACCGCGCGCTCGCCTATTTTCTCGCCCGTTCGCTACGCGAGAAAAAATTGACCGTCAGCAATCTCGCGCAGTATCTACAAGAGAATCCGCCGCAATGCGAAGTCCGGCTGTGGGAAGGATTGGACGGACACGGGTCGAGTTGGAGTTGCAGTCACGGCGTCGCGCGGTGGGAAAGCAATTGCGGTTGCGGCGGCGAGGGGAGTTTGTGGAATCAGGAATGGCGCGCGCCGTTGCGACAGGCGCTCCTGAATTTGCGCGACGCGATTCGCGCGGTTACGCGGCGGGAACTCGGCGGCTTGGTCCTCGACGTCGCCGACGCGCGCAACGATTACATCGACATTATTTTGACGCCCGACGCGGCGACGCGCGAAAAATTTCTCGCGCGCCACGCCCAGCGCGAATTGACCGCGGCGGAAAAAATCAAACTCTGGTCGCTGTTGGAGGCGGAGCGTTATTCGCTGTTGATGTTCACCTCGTGCGGCTGGTTTTTTCAGGAAATTTCCGGTTTGGAGCCGGTGCAAAATATGCGCTACGCCCTCCGCGCCGCCGAACTTTGCGCCGAATGGAGCGACCGCGATTTGGCGGCGGCGTTGGAAAACGATTTGGCGGCGGCATCATCGAACATTCCCGAACAGGGCAACGGCGCGGATATTTTCCGCCATCAGGTCTTGCCGACGCGCTATCCGAAAAAAGTCGTCGCGGCGGCGCACGTTTTCGCCAAATTGCTCGACCTGCCCGCGCCGGCTTACGACGCCGAAGTAACTTTCGCCAAAACAAAAATTCTGCGCGACGGCGTGTTGGAAGGCGAAGCGACGGCGACCGACCGCTGGACGACGGCGGCGGAAAAATGGTATTTCGTCGGGGCGAAAACGCCGGCGGGCGTCATTTTTTTCGACGAGGTCGCCGAGAAAGAGAAATTTTTGCGCGATAAAAAATGGGCGGCGCGAATGGCGGAAGAAGGCATCGGCGTCGGCGTTTTGCCGCTCGCCGACCGGCAACGTTGCGCCGCGGTTTTGACCGCGCCCGACCGCGAACTCATCGCCGCGCAATTGCAGGAAATTTACGCCGCCGCGTTGCCGCTGGTGCAAAAACGCAACGGCTGGCGGTTGCCGGCGACGCCGGAATTGCGGGCGTTGGGCGAAACGCGGTTGCGTCTGCAATTCGCCGCGCTCGTGCATGAAATCGCGGCGGCGGGAAAAATTTCGCCGGCAATCGCGACGCGCACGGCGGCGTTGCGCGCCGAAGCCGCGCCGCTTGACGCGCAGTTGCACACCGCGGAAACGGCGCGGCAATTCGAGAAAATCCTCGGCGAAAAAATCGCGGCGCTGACCGACAATCTGACCGCCGCCGGTAGCGACGAATTATTGGATTTACTTCGTTACGCCCGCGGTTTGGCGTTGCCGGCGGTCGCGTGGGAGTCGTTGCGGCAGAAATTCTGGCAGTTATTAAGTTCGCCGCCCCGCGCGGCGGTGAAAAACGAAGAACAGGTCTTCGCGACCTTGCAACAACTCGGCGCCGAATTTTCGTTGGCGCCGGCGGTTACGCGACAAAAAAGCGAGCAACTGTTGCGGGGGTGAAGGGCGGGAAAATGAGGAAATTTTTGTGTCCGCCGCGTCAATGCGGCGGAGAGCGAAAAAAACGCCGCGCCGCAACCATAAAATTAGGAAAAATGATGTCAAAATCGCCCGAGCCGCCGCGCTGGCAATATCGCTTGGATAATTTTACGCGCGCGTTGGCGTTGTTGCGCGAAGCGGTGGACACCGCCGCCGCGCGACCGTTGACGCAGTTGGAAAAAGAAGGCGCGGTGCGACGGTTTGAGTATTCGCTCGAATTGGCGTGGAAAACGTTGAAGGATTATTTGCAAAGCGAGAAAGTGAAAATCGAACCGGTAACGCCGAAGGAAGTAGTCCGGCAAGCGTTCACGGCGGGAATTATCGACGACGCGACGGTGTGGATGGACGCTTTGGACGCGCGCAATGAAATGGCGCACAACTACGACGAAGCCGAGTTTGCGACGACGCTTGCCGGCGTCGAAAATCGTTATTTAGCGGCGCTGACGGCGGCGCATAATTATTTGACGGATAAGGCGGCGCAAAAATGAACGGCGACGATAATCACGGTTTATCGGCGGCGCAGTTGGCGCTGATGCGGAAAATTTTGGCGGCGTCCGCGGCGCGAATTGCGCGGGTTGATTTATTCGGCTCGCGGGCGCAAGGGACGCACCGCCCGAATTCCGATATTGATTTGGCGCTCCACGGCGATTTGACGGCGCGGGAAATCGCGGGTCTCGCGGGGCAATTTCAGGAAAGTTCAATGCCGGTGGCGGTGGACGTGGTCGCGTATGAGCGGGTGCAATCGGCGCCGCTAAAAGCGCATATCGACCGCGTGGCGAAAACGCTGTTCAACCGCGAACAACTAACGGCGATTTTGGCGGAGTGAAAAATGGAAACGGACGAAACGACGCGCCATAAACAAGAAGTCGAAGCGGCGATGGCGCAAATCCAAGCGTTCAATCAGCGGCGGCGGCGCGGCTGGCGCTTGGAGATTCCGGTGTGGAAACTGGCGATTGAAGGCACCTGCTCCTTCCTGCTGGCGTTTTTGATGGGAATGGGCTTCGCCGTGCTGTTCGGCATTTTCGCGCATTAGCCGCGAGACGGGAGATTAAACGATGCCCACAATTCACATTGATATTCGCGACGGTTACGACGTGCAGATTGCCGACCGCGTATTGGCGCGTCTCGCGGAATTTTTGGCGCCGCGCTTTTCGCCGCGTCAGGCGGCGCTCGTCACCGACGCCGCCGTTGACCGCCTTTATGCCGACGTCATAACGGCGGGGTTGACCGCCGCCGGCTGGCGCGTGGCGAAAAAAGTTTTTCCGGCGGGCGAGAGAGCCAAGACGCTCGCCAATTATCAGGAGTTGCTCGGTTTTCTCGCCGATGAAAATTTCACCAAATCCGATGTCGTCCTCGCGCTCGGCGGCGGCGTGATTGGCGATTTAGCCGGTTTCGCGGCGGCGACTTTTTTACGCGGCTTAAATTTTTTGCAGTTGCCGACGACGTTGCTCGCGATGGTCGACTCAAGCGTCGGCGGCAAAACCGCCGTCAATTTGCCGCAGGGGAAAAATTTAGTCGGCGCGTTTTATCAGCCGCATTTTGTGTTGGCGGACACCGCGACGCTCGCGACTTTGCCGCCGGAGAATTTCGCCGACGGCGCGGCGGAAATTATTAAATACGGCGTGTTGGCGGACGCGCCGCTCTTCGCCGAACTCGCCGCCGGCAAACTGCGCGAGAATTTGACCGCGATTATCGCCCGCGCCGTCGCGCTCAAACGCGACTACGTCGTCGCCGACGAACACGACCGCGGCAAGCGGCAGGAATTAAATCTCGGGCACACCTTCGGACACGCCGTCGAAAAATTAAGCGATTTCCGCATCCCGCACGGACACGCCGTCGCGATAGGAATGGCGTTAATCGCGCGCGGCGCGGCGCGGCAAAATTTCTGCGACGCCGAGGTGCCGGAGAAAATCGCGGCGGTGTTGCGCCGCTACGATTTGCCGACCGCGTCGCCGTTCCCGCCGGCGGCAATCGTCGCCGCCGCCGCGAACGACAAAAAACGGCGCGGCGGACAAATCACGTTGGTCCTGCCGCGCCGGATTGGCGAATGTGTGTTGCAAACGGTTGACGTTAAAGAGTTGGAGAATTACTTGATTTAAAGGTGTGGCAATTGAATAGAGCAATCCCATTCTAACGGCTTCTTTTGATAAAAATACGACTATGA